>JAISDL010000116.1 GCA_031264825.1 Accumulibacter sp.
TTTGCGCGGTGTCGATCGTAAGGTCGCGTCCGGCGGTACCGATGAGTTCGTGCGCGGCGCTGACCTGGCTTCCGGTGATTGCGAGGTCGCGTCCGGCGGAGAGGGCGACGGTGTCGCCGGAGAGGAGCGTCGAGATCGCGGTGCGTTCTTCGCGGGTGTCGAGGCTTTCTCGGGTTCTTTTGGAGAGGAGTCCGCTTTTGGTGCTTTTGTGCCAGCGTTCGGTGGCGGTCAGCGCTTCTCCGGCGGTGAGCGTCAGGTCGTTCCCGGCGACGAGCGTCAGTGCGCCGTCGGTTCCGATGTTCGCGGCGCGGGCAGTCAGGTCGTTCCCGGAGACGAGCGTGAGTTCTCCATTCGCAAAGACGCTGCTGCCGACTTCGGTGGCGGTGGTTTCGTTCCAGCGGTTGCCTTTGGTGCGCGTCGCGGCGGCGCTGCGTTCGGTGAGCGTTCCGAGCGTGAGATTGTTTCCTGCCGAGAGGAGCGTCGTTGCACTCGTGTTCGCTTCGCCGATGCCTGCTTCGGAGGGGTTCTGCGCGGCGTTGACGACGACGGCGGCGTTGATCGTCAGGTCCTTCCCGGCGGCGACGACGAGCGTGCCGCCTGCTCCGGTGACGGCAAGACTCGCGACGCGGTCGATGACGGTCTTTTCAACAGCGCCGTTCGCGCGTCGGCTTTCCTCAGGGCGGAAGCTTTGGTCGACGGTGCTGCTCTGGATTCGAATGTCGCCTCCGGCGGTGGCGATCAGGCTGTTTTTTGCTTCGAATGTTCCGCCTTCTACTGTGAGGTCGTTCCCGGCCTGGAGGAGCAGGTCTTCCCCACTGACGCGCCCTCGTGTGTTGGTGAGGTCTTCGGCGGCGAGCGCGAGGGTTTTTTGTGCGGTGATCGCGCCGCTCGTGGTGATTTGTCCGCCGGCGGTGAGTTGGATATGTTCTCCTGAAATCCACGCGCCCTGGGGTGTGTTGTTGGCGGTGCCGTTGGCGGTGTTGTTGGCTTGGGCGTGGAGATAGACTTGGGGGACGAGGACGGTGTGTGTCGTTCCGTCGGGGAGTGTGATCTCTCGTTCGACGAGCCAGACGAGGTCGGTGGTGAGCGCGGCGATTTGTTCCGGACTGAGCGCAACACCGGGGATGAGTTGCCATTCTTTGGCGTAGTCAATCCCGGCGTCCATGAGCGCGCGGTATTGGCTTTCGTCGTCGGCGTAACTTTCGAGGAAGCGACGCCCGGTGAGTTGGGCGATTTGTTCGGTGATGAGCCTTTGTTCGTAGAGTCCGTCGCCGAGGCGCTTTTGCGTCGTGCCGGGGTCGAGTTGCATTTGCTGGAGCAGGTAGTCCGACCCGAGCCAGGTGCGGTAGTTGGCGAAGCGCGGGTCGGTTTCGATCAGCGGGCCGTCGGGGGTGAGATTGATTCGGGTGAGGCCTTGGCCGGCGAGAAGGTGTCCGGGGAGTCTCGCGGCGGTATCGCTGGGTTCGACGACGGGCGCGGCGTTTTGCCGGATCGTTCGGTTGTCGATGCGGTCGGCAAAGTCTCCGGTGAGCGTTCCGCCGGCACTGAGGATCGCGGGGGCGGAGGCGATCAGCGTTTGTGTGCTTGAGGCCGAGATGGTCGTTCCGTGGCCTCGCCTGACCCAATGGACGACGCGGTTGGCGGTACTGGTGGTCGTCGTGCGGTAGAGTTCGGCGCCGGTGTTGGTGAGCGTCGTCCCCGTGAGGGACATGTCGCCGCCGCTTTGGATCGTGCTGTACGCGTTGCTGAGCGTGTCGGCGGCGATCACGACGTTTCCGCCGGCGGAAAGGACCGCCGCAGGGGTGTCGACGGTGATTTCGTCACGGACGGCGCTTTTTGTGGTGCTCAGGTAGTGGATGTAGTCGCATTCTTTGTCTCTGCAAGTTTGCGCGTAGGCCGTACTTGGAACGCCTCGGTCGGTGAGCGTTTGCGCCATGACGGCGATGTGTTCGGGGTGTTGCGCTTCGATTCGGTCGAGCAGGAGATTCCAAACGTTACGAGTGTCTTCATAGACGCTTCGCGGTTGTCCGGTGATCAACGCTTCGAGTTCGGCGCGTTCGGCGGCGTCGAGGCTTTGTCCGCCACCGGCCAAGAGGTCGTCGATGATTCCGATGTATCGGTCGCGGACGAAGTCGCGCCAGTTGGAGGGACTCGTTTCTTTGATCGTCCAGCGGAATTGGAGTTCGGGGGCGTAGTCGAGGATTTCTCGCGCGCTCATCTGCGCGGTGTCGGGAAGCCCGTGGGCGATTTCGAATGCGGTCTTGCGGTTGGTGAGCGATGCGGTGTCGATCGTGAGCGCGCTTTGCGCTTCGATGACGGCGCTTGTGTTGTCGATCGCGTCGGCGCGTCCGCTCGCGCGCTGGGTCGCGTCGAGCGCGCCGCCGATGGCGAGGTCGCCGAGGCTCAGGATCAGCGCGCCGTCGGCGTTGGTGAGCGTTTTTACGCCAAGCTCGAGTGTCTCGCGCGCGGCAATGACGGGGGCGGTGTTTTGTTCGGGGTCGCCTTGGTTGGCGAGGTGTTCGGCTTCGATCGCGACGCGGTCGCCGTAGATGCGTCCCGAGGCGGTGTTGGCGAGCGTTTGGGCTTGAATCTGTGTCGCTTCTCCGTCGATCAGCCCTTGGTTGGCGAGACGTTCGGTTTGGATTCGGGCGGTGTGCGCGGCGGCAAGTTCGCCGGTCTCCTGGTTGTCGATGCGCGGGGCTTCGATCTGAAGGTCGTTCGTAGCGACGATGTGTCCGGCGTTTTCTATACGCCCTTCGGCGGTGAGCCGAATGTCGCCCGCTTGGGCGCCGAGTTCTCCGGCGTTTCTAACGCCGACGCCGGCTTCTGTAGCAATGAGGTGGATTTTGTTGGCGTACATGCCGCCTAAATAGGCGACGTCGATCGCGTATTCGGTCGGAGGGGTCGATGCTCCCGCAGGGTCGAGCGGGGTGATTTGGGCGGTGTCGATTTGTCCGCCGTCGATTCGGTTTCTTCCGGCAATCAGGTTGAGGGCATTGGCGTGGAGGGGGGCGGTGACTTTTATCGTGCGCGCGAGGAGGTCGGTGGCTTCGCTTTGCCGTGCGTCGAGTCCCTGCCCTTGGAGGGTGATCGTTCCGCCTTCGACGCGGTAGCCTTCGAGCGCGCCGTTACTTTGGTTGAGGAGCGGGGTTCCGGTGG
This sequence comes from Accumulibacter sp., assembly GCA_031264825.1. GTDB lineage: Bacteria > Pseudomonadota > Gammaproteobacteria > Burkholderiales > Rhodocyclaceae > Propionivibrio. The sequence goes on from JAISDL010000116.1 coordinate 3,160, forward strand.
TGAGTGTGTTGCGCGCGGCGTTGATGAAGCCGCAGCCGTCGCAGACGATTCCGGCGGGGTTGGCTACGATGACTTCGGCGCGCGTTCCGCCGACTTCGATGTAGCCTCTGAGTTGGCTGGGGGCGCTCGCGAGGACTTCGTTGAGGATGACGCGCGCGCTGCCGGAAGCGAGTTGGGGGTTGGCTTGTATCCATCCGCCGAGTTGCGTTTGCGCGGCCGTTCGGGCGTTGTTGAGGATGACGCCGTTTTGTTGTACGTCGAATTGGCTGTAGTGGTTTCTTGAGACGCCCGCCGCGCTCGGCGTCTGGATGTTGACAAGGGGGACTCCGTTTCCCGTCTGTAAGATCACCGGCTGGGCACTCTGTACGCCGGGGCGGTAGGCGATGACTTGGGCTTCTGAGAGAGGGGGAAGAAGAGCGAGAAATGAAAATGCGCTCACGAGGATCGCATTCGGGAGTTTCCAGGGGGTGCCTTCGTGATCACGATGCTCAGGACTGGCTTTTTTTGAATCCTCGCCCGCGCTTGTGATTTTTTGGGCGACCTTTGATGCGACTCCCTCTTGATCGTACGGCGCATTGAACAGAATCCGATGTTCGCCCCGGTTCATGATAGCCCCTTCATTTTTTTGTTCAATCAATGAAATTTCGGATAGCTTAATCCTCTTCAGATGGAAAAGGCAATATGAAAATGGGAGTTTTTAGCTCCTTTCAGAGCGTCCCGGCGGCTTCGCCGCCGCGGATAAGCTTTGAACCACCGATCGGGAACCCCTCCCCATCCCTCCCCTTATCAGGGGAGGGAGTCACGCATCTCCCCTCCCTGACAAGGGAGAGGCCGGGGGTGGGTTTCAGGAATCAGATGTCAGGAGACGGGAGACAGATTATTTTCCGGCGCTTCGCGCCGCATATTTCTCTGTCTCCTGACATCTGTCTCCTGTCTCCTGATCCCTGAACCGGCGCGCCCGCCGACCGGTTCCGGCCTTCGGGCGCGCCGCGTTTACGACTGCGAGGCTTTTTCAGCTTTCCATGAGGCTGCGAAGCATCCACGCGGTCTTTTCATGCACCTGCAGGCGCTGCGTCAGGAAATCTGCCGTCGGCTGATCGTTGGCCGCGTCCGCGACCGAGAACAGTTTGCGCGCGGTGCGCGCCGTCGATTCCTGCGCGTCGAGCAGAAGCCTGACCATTTCCATCGCTTCGGGAACGCCTTCGACTTCCTTGATCGTCGTCAGTTTGGCGAATTCCTTGTACGAACCCGGCGCCGGATAACCCAGCGCGCGGATGCGTTCCGCGATGGTGTCGAGCGCGCCCCATTGTTCGGTGTATTGATCCATGAACATCTGGTGCAGCGTGTTGAACATCGGGCCGGTAACGTTCCAGTGGAAATTGTGCGTCATCATGTAAAGCGAATAGCTGTCGGCAAGCAGGGCAGAGAGCCCTTGCGCGATTTTTTCGCGTTCTTCTTCGCCGATGCCGATGCTGATTGAAACCGGATTTCCTTTTTTCTTGCTCATTCTTGCTCTCCTTCGTCAAAAAATCACCCCAACGCGGTGTCCATCACCATCATCAGAGCGAAACCTATCATCAAACCCAGCGTTGCCGAGGTCTGGTGTCCATTCCGATGTGTCTCCGGAATGATTTCGTGCGATACGACAAAAATCATCGCTCCGCCCGCGAGGCCCAGCCCGACCGGGTAGGCCAGCGGCAGACCGCTTGACAGCGCGACGCCGATCGGCGCGCCGAGAAGTTCAAGCACACCCGTCGCCGCCGAGATCACGACGGCCGCACCCGGTGTAAGCCCCGCGGCACGAAGCGCCAGCGCGACCGCGAGGCCCTCGGGAATATCCTGCAATGCGATTGCCGTCGTCAATGGAAGGCCGATACCCATGTCGCCTTGCGAAAAACCGACGCCGATCGCCATGCCTTCAGGCAGATTATGTACCGCAATGGCAAAAACAAACAAGCATATGCGGTCGTAACGTTCGTAACCCAAGCCGCTGGGACCCGATTTCGCGTGCTCGTGCGGAAGAAAGGATTCGATTCCGAGCATCAGAAAAACGCCGAGAAACATTCCGAGAACGACGACGGCGGCACCCGCCCCCTTGCCGCCCATGTGCAACGCGCCGGCTTCGAGTCCCGGTAAAAGCAGCGAAAACACGCCGGCGGCGAGCATCATTCCCGCGGCGCCGCCCAAAAGCGCGTCTTCGACACGCTGCGGCAGGGCGCGCAACGCCATCGCGGGGACGGCGCCGACGCTCGTCGCGACGAGACCGGCGAGTCCGCCGAGGAAGGCGAAACGCAGCCCCGAAATCGCCTCGCCCGACAATATCCGCGCGCCGGTCATCCCGATCATGACCACGACAGACAAAAGGGCCAACGTGAGTCCGGCGGCGGCAAAGGCGTGTTTCAACACGTAGTCGAGGGTGCGCGTCTCGTTCCTGAAAAACCGCATCAAAAGCTCCTTGGTACCCGGCAAAAAGTAAAACCCACCTTTTTGCCGGGTTGATTTGGGTTTGAAGGGACCACCTTCAAACCATGTAAAACCAACACCAAACCAGTCCGGCCTTGGGATTCTCTTGTTTCTCTTACTTCCCCTTCCACTATAAGCAATCGCCAAATGAATTGTGAAATAAACCCAGATTGTCCATTAGACCTCATTACGGGGCAAGAATGACAGAGGGAACGGAGGCATGGTTCCAGAGTCCGGCGAACCAAGCGCGTTTGCGGCGGGGTACGGAAAGCATAAGGCGA
>JAISDL010000141.1 GCA_031264825.1 Accumulibacter sp.
CGCCGGTCGATCTTGCCTTGTTGGAGCGCGAACTGCGGGGCTTCTTGCGCGAAATCGTCGACGGCGATTTCATGCGCGCGCGCGTTCCGCCGGAATCGCGCCGCTTGGCGGACATTGCCGTTTCCGGGAACGGCGAACCGACGAGCGCGCCCGGCTGTCTCGACGCCGTCGTTCTTGTCGAAAGGGTTCTCCGCGAGTTGTCCTTGGAGAAAAGCCTCAAGATGCGTTTGATTACCAACGGAAGTCTGACGCGGCGGCCTGAAGTGCAAAAAGCGCTTGCGCGGATCGGCGCGCTCGATGGCGAGGTGTGGTTCAAGGTCGACCGCGGGGATGAAGAGGGAATTCTGCGGGTCAATGGTGCCAGGGTTTCGATGCGGCGGGTCAGGGAATCGTTGCTGGCGTGCGCAACGCTGGCGCCGACGTGGGTTCAGACCTGCCATTTCGCGTTTGATGGTGAAGCGCCCGACGAACGCGAAATGGCGGCCTATCTTGAATTCATCGAGTCGGTACGAGAAAAAATAAAAGGCGTGCTCCTTTACGGAATCGCACGCCCTTCAATGCAAACTGAGGCAAAGAGACTCTCTCAAGTGCCGCTCGGCGAACTCCGGCGTTTTTCTCAACGAATCGCTTCGTTGGGCACTTGTGTTATTTCGAATCCTTGAATACGGTGTTTACGCAGACTTCTTCCAGGATTTGGCCGCCTTTTTGAGAGCCTTGTAAGAGGAAGGATCCTCGCTCTTCAGATATTCGACGACATCGATATCTTCGCACTTGAGCTTCTGAATATCGATCCCTTCCACATGGACGAGCCGAAGCAGCTCTTGAACGGGCTTCGGGATATTCCGCCCGTTCTCGTAGCGCGAACCGCCGCTTTGGGTAACGCCGACCATCGACCAGAATTCGTATTGATTCAGACCGGTCTTGTAGCGAAGATCGCGAGTGACGTTCGGTTCCTTGTTTTTCCTTGGTGCGTAGCTAGTCATAGCACTCCTTTGTAATGTATATATTAATATATTAAGGTTATTTAAGATTGAGCGTGGTTGTGCCGACAGAGCGATTATGCCTTTCGACAGAACACGTTGATTATAAAATGAAAATAAATAATGAAACGTGAAAAAATACGAATTTTTAATGAATAAGTTAAAAAAATGTGAATAATTCCATAAAGTTTTGAAGATTTTTCGAAGTCTGACTTGCGGTAGAATCCATAAATCATTGAACGGCGGGGATTGCCCAATGGCGTTGATAGTTCAGAAGTTTGGCGGGACGTCGGTTGGCACGACGGAGCGTATCAAGCACGTCGCCCGCCGAATCGCGCGCTGGAAGGCGCTGGGCCACGATATCGTCGTCGTTCCGTCGGCGATGTCCGGCGAAACGAACCGGCTGATCGCGCTGGCGCGGGAAATATCGGCTTCGCCCGACCCGCGCGAACTCGACGTCATCGCCTCGACGGGCGAGCAGGTGACGATCGGACTCCTGTCGATGGCCTTGCAGGAAGAGGGACTGAAAGCCCGGAGCTATACCGGCGCCCAGGTCCAGGTGCTGACCGACAGCATTTTTACCAAGGCGCGCATCCTCAGGATCGACGACCGAAAAATCCGAAAGAGCCTGGCCGAGGGCTGTATCGTCGTCGTCGCCGGTTTTCAGGGAGCGGACAGCGACGGCAACATCACGACGCTGGGGCGCGGCGGGTCCGATACGTCGGCGGTGGCCCTGGCCGCCGCGCTCAAAGCCGACGAATGCCAGATTTATACCGATGTCGACGGAATCTACACGACCGACCCGCGCGTCGTCGCCGAGGCGAGGAAACTCGACACGATCACCTTCGAGGAAATGCTGGAAATGTCCAGCCTGGGATCCAAAGTCCTCCAGATACGTTCGGTCGAATTCGCGGGGAAATACAAAGTCAAATTGCGCGTGCTCTCGAGCTTTCAGGACGACGAGGGCGAAGGTACGCTGATCACCATCGAGGATACTGAAAAAATGGAAGAGCCGATCATTTCCGGAATCGCTTTCAATCGCGACGAAGCCAAACTGACCGTCGTCGGCGTCCCCGACCTCCCCGGGACGGCGTACGGCATCCTGGGTCCCGTCGCCGAAGCCAATATCGACGTCGATATGATCATCCAGAACGCGGGCCGCGACGGAACGGCTGACTTTTCATTCACCGTCAACCGCGCGGATTTCACCCGTGCGACGCAGATACTTGAATCGATCGCAACCCGGATGAAAGCGCGCGGCGTCATCGGCGACAACAAGATTTGCAAGGTATCGGTCGTCGGCGTCGGCATGCGCTCGCACCCCGGCGTCGCGAGCCGGATGTTCAGCGCGCTCGCCTCCGAAAACATCAACATCCGAATGATTTCGACCTCGGAAATCAAAATTTCGGTCGTCGTCGAAGAAAAATACCTCGAACTCGCCGTGCGGGTTCTGCACAAGGCTTTCGGGCTTGAACGAGCGGATTGAATCGGCGAGGGGCGACATTGACGTTTTGGATCGCTCACCGTTTGACCCGGGCGGGGTAAAACGGCTATCATCCTCGCCTTCGGAGACGTGGCCGAGAGGTTGAAGGCACTCCCCTGCTAAGGGAGCATGCGGACAAAAACTGCATCGAGGGTTCGAATCCCTCCGTCTCCGCCAATCAGGTGTCAGGAATCAGATGACAGGGATCAGATCGATTAGCGGCGGCTTCGCCGCCGGAGTGGATATGTGAAACACCGATCGGAAACCCCTCCCCATCCCCCTTATCAGGGGAGGGAGTCACGCATCTCCCCTCCCTGACAAGGGAGGGGCTGGGGGTGGGTTATCTGTCTCCCGTCTCCTGACATCTGTCTCCTGATCATCATCTGTTTCCTGCCCTCAGCCCCCTTTCGTCTCTTGATCAAATCAAGAATCACAAAAAAGTCTACAAAAGTTGATTTTTGTGCAAAAATTGCCCACACGGAGGGCGCGAAGAGATTCTTCATACGCGTCCTCCTATGTTCAACAGTACAGAGCGGATGGCACACATGGAAAAACCTACGTTTTATGTCGAACCGCCACAAAAGCTCATTGACTGGGCTACATCTCCCGAAGGGCAGAAGGCAATCCGTGACGCGGAGGAAGCTGCCGAGCAAGTGCTCCGTGGGCTGGATGAGGAGCGGACGCTGACGCGAGAAATGTTACAACAGCCGATTACGCTTTGAGGATGGTATCTTGTCGGAGTTTTCCGTTCTGCCGTATGACCTTGACAGCCTGATTCGGTGTTTTGTTGGCGGATCGGGGTTTACATCGGAGAAGGAAGCACGCGAAAAGTCGCACAGCCGATACTTCAAGGAATACTTTGAAGAACTTCGTGCCGCCACCATGGTGACGGAGCCTGAGTATATCGACAAGGATTACCTGGAGGACTATGCGGCGTACTATGACCGGTGTTTCAGGGACTACAAGCGAAGAACGCTGAGATTGCATTTTTTCAGTCAGGCTTTCGACAAGGAAGAATTTGAAAGAACCCTGACGACGCTACAGAAAACGGACAAACTGTGTGAGTCGTATCTGGGTTTTATTGTCGTCAAGCCATTGCCTCAGAAAATCATCGGGCGTACCTGCCTCAAGACCTATCCAGAGGAGGGGCGCAGGAATTTTCCGATTCTGAGGGATTATCCGGTCAATCTTTTTGGGTTGGAGCTGACTGTACGGAGTCTGGCGTACCAAGAACAGGATACCGTTGTCGCAGCCTGCGCGACCAGCGCGCTTTGGTCTTGCTTTCAGGGCACAGGGGTGTTGTTTCAGCACAAAATCCCGCCGCCTGTGGAAATTACGGAATGGGCAGGCAGTCACCTCCCGGAAAATCTGTTGGCTTCCAGTTTTCGTACTTTCCCGAATTCCGGTTTGACGGCGACCCAGATGGCTTACGCGGTTCGCAGAGTTGGGCTTGACCCGCTGGCGATCGGCGCAAATTCACGGTATGCGCTCAACAGTGTGATGTACGCATACCTGCGCGGAAAAATCCCCTCGATCCTGGCGATCGGGATCGACAGACAAGGCCACACGGGCGGGCACGCCGTTGCGGTGACAGGATATTCTCTTGGGTGCAAGGATCCCGTGCCGGAGAAAAACGGTTTTTTGTTGCGCGCCAACCGGATCGACCGCATTTATGCGCACGATGATCAGGTGGGGCCGTTTGCGCGGATGATATGGCAAGAGAGACGCGCGGATGGAAAGCATATTCTTGAGACTTCCTGGGATTCGGAATATGTGGTCACACCCAGATTTCTGCTCTTTCCTCTCTATCACAAAATCCGCATCCCTTTCAGCTTGCTGGAACAGGCGATTATTGCGCTTGATGCCCGCTTGGAGCAGGTCAGAAAGATTGTCTCAGGCGTCAACCGGGCCGAGTGGGATATTTATTTGACAACGGCAAATGATTATAAAACGAGCGTGAGAACGGATTACAGGGATTGGGGCGAAAAAACGCTTCTACGGTCTCTCACCGTGGATTTGCCACGCTTTATCTGGCGCGTGATGATGCGTGTCGATAACGAACTGCGATTTGATTTTTTGTTTGACGCCACGGGTATTGCCCAGCATGATTTGCTCGTCCACATGGCGACAACGGGGAAAGAAGAGGACTATGGATTGATTTTCAGTCTGACAAACTTGGTCAGTGAATCTGTGGGCCACTCGAAACTTCCGAGGCAGGCAAAAGCCATATTGGGTTGTTTCACAAAATCTCCATCCTTGCCGCACTGACGCTCGCTTCGCCGACGGCGGCGGTCAAGAGAACGCAAGGAAGATAACTGACAGAAACAGAACTGACATGAAAGCGAGCGGCAACGAGAAGATGAAACGAGTGAGACGCGGATGCCCTGTGTCCTCGTCATCTTTTTTTCGACGCGCGAACATCGTAGAGAGAAAAGCGGCAAGACATATCGCCGCGCCGCTGAAACACCATGTTCCGAGAAAAGTCAAAACGACCGCGACCCAGAAGGAACCCGACGCAATCCAGATACAGATCAGGGCGATGAGATTAGCGAGGATGGCGATGCCGTACAGCGTGTCGTGATCGTCCATCGCGTCTTCCATGTCGGCGAAAATATTTTGTTTCCGGGCCATAACGGGATCAGGCGGAAGTTCAAGTTTCGCGGCGGGCGGAAAACACCGAACCCAGCATTTTGGCGATGGACGCCACAAACAAGACGAGCAGACAAGCGAGCATGAGAGGGAGTCCGATCGGAACGATGAATAAAACTCCTATAACAATTCCGGCAAGAAACGAACCCGTGTGTATCCAGACGACGAACAAAGCGCAGAAATACGCGGCCATGCCCAAACGCTCGAAACCGTCCTCTTCGCACAGCCAGTGGATGAACGAAGAAAGAAAGTCGTCGGGTCGATCGAGGTGTGCGCGTTTTTTACCCATGAATCAAGGATAGCATATGGCAAGCAATCTGGCATTGACAATTTCCCTTGGTACGGTGGCTGGCGCGGCGATCGAGGCCGAAGAAGCGCTCGCCGACCTCGTCGTGGGAAGATCGCGGACGCGCACCGTGCGGAAGCGGTGCATCGGCATTCGAGCCTTACGATGGGGAGTAGTTCAGGAGACAGATGTCAGGAGACGGGAGACAAGAAACATGAACCGCGAAACACGGATGCGCGCGAAAAAAATACTCGACCTTTCGCGTCTTTCGCGCTTTTCGCGGTTAAAAACCGGTTTTCATCAGTCTCCCGTCTCCTGTCTTCTGTCCTCTGATTCCACCCGCGCCGCGATTTTGTCGGCAAGCTTGGGTTCCAAACAGTCGAAAATTTCGGGCTTGAGCGTGTTGAGCATCCAGGTGATCTGGCGCTTTGCCAGTTGGCGCGTCGCGTAGATGCCGCGGTCGCGCATTTCCGCGCGAGGCCAAAGGCCGTCCTGCGCTTCCCAGATTTGCCGGTAGCCGACGCAACGCATCGAAGGTAGCTTGAGGCTCAAACGCCAGGTTTTTCTGAGTTGACTCACTTCGTCTTCGAGTCCGGCCGCGAGCATCGCGTCGAAGCGCGCGGCGATTCGTCCGTGCAGACGGGCGCGGTCCGACGGCAGGAGGCCGAGCGAAAGGAAGGTGTAGGGCGGCGGATGACGGGTGCTTTCGGCGAGGAGTGCGGAGAGCGGCCGGCCACTGACGCGATAGACTTCGAGCGCGCGCTGAATGCGTTGCGCGTCGGTCGTCCGCAGTCGGGCGGCGGTTTGCGGGTCCGCTTTCGCGAGTTCGGCGTGGACGGTGGGCCAGCCGTCTTTCGCTGCGAGTGCGTCGATCTCCGCGCGGATTTCGGGGACGGCGTCGGGCAGGTCGGCGAGCCCTTCGAGCAAGGCTTTGAAGTAGAGCATCGTCCCGCCGACGAGGAGCGGCGTTTTCCCCGAACGCGTGATGCGCGCCATCGCGTCGAGCGCGTCGTTCCGAAAGCGCGCGGCGGAATAGCTTTCTTCCGGCGTCACGAGGTCGATCAAGTGGTGCGGAAAGCGCGCGCGCGTCTCGCTGTCGGGTTTGGCCGTGCCGATGTCCATCCCGCGAAAGACCTGCGCCGAATCGACGCTGACGATCTCGACGGGAAAGCGGCGGGCGAGCGCAAGCGCGAGCGCGCTTTTCCCGCTCGCCGTGGGGCCCATCAGAACGAGCGCGGTCGGCGCGCGCATCGCGGTACGCCTATTGCCCACGCAGAAAAAATTTGTCGATCTCGCCGAGCGGGATTTCCGTCCAGGTCGGGCGACCGTGATTGCACTGGTCGGCGCGTTCGGT
>JAISDL010000152.1 GCA_031264825.1 Accumulibacter sp.
TCTTATACGACGCGGTCGATGAGTTCGGCGACCAAGTTGCCGCTTGCGATTCATGAGACGCCGCAGTCGGTCACGGTCATCACGCGGCAGCGCATCGAAGACCAGGCGATGGTGACGGTCGCCGACGCGGTCCAGAACGCACCGGGTCTTTCGATTTCAAAGGCGCAGGGCGGCCCCTTGCGCGACCGTTTCTATTCACGCGGTTTCGCCGTCGACAATATCACCTACGACGGTCTGCCTGCGACGCTGGGGCAGTACGGCGGCGATATGCTCGTCGCCGACATGGCGCTTTACGACCGCGTCGAGATTGTGCGCGGCGCAACCGGACTCACGCAGGGCGCGGGGAATCCCGCCGCGGCGATCAACCTCGTCCGCAAGCGCCCGACGCGCGATTTTCGCTTGCGCGCAAACGCAAACCTCGGAAGTTGGGATCGCTACGGCACCGAGGTCGACGTTTCCGGCGCGCTCAATCAAACGGGGAGCCTCCGGGGGCGCGCCGTCGCCGCTCTTCAGGACAACAAGTCGTTTCAGGATGTCGTTTCGACCAAGCGGCAGGTCTTTTACCTCATTACCGAGGCCGACCTCGGTAGCCGCACGCTTCTGACCTTGAGCGCGTCGAATCAAAGAAACGACAACCGCATCACTTGGGGCGGGTTGCCGGTCGGCGCCGACGGTCGTGACCTTCACCTCTCGCGTTCGACCTACCTTGGGAACAACTGGGATTATTGGGATCGCAAGAACGAATCGTATTTCGCCAGTCTGGAACACCGGTTCGACAACGAATGGAAAGCCAATTTTTCGGTGAATTACGTTCAGGTGAAAAGCGAGATGCTTGCAACCTATGTTTCCGCAACGGCGGGGAATTTCGCGCAGAACGCCGGCGAGTACCACTATCAAGACAAGCGCTTGAGTTATGACGGATACGCGAGCGGGCCGTTCCGGCTTTTTGGGCGCAAGCACGAGCTTGCGTTCGGCGCGTCTTACCGCAACGGCGATTTCGACGGCTATGGTGGGTACGATGCCCTCGTCCCGATGGGAAGCAGTGTCGCCGACCTCGAAAACTGGAGTCATTCGCGGATACCGAAGCCCAACATCAACCTTGCCCTGTGGAAGATGGTCAACAACGAAAAGCAAAAGAGCTTTTACGCGACGACGCGCCTCAATCTGGCGGACCCCCTGAAGCTGATCCTCGGCGCGCGCGTCGACGACTACGAATTCACCAACAAGCTCGACCACACGGGGTACGACGTCAAGAACAACCTCACGAAGTATGCGGGGCTGATTTACGACTTCGACTCCCGCCATGCCGGGTACGTGAGTTATACCGACATCTTCAAGCCGCAGAACTACTACGACGTTTCCGGGAAGATTCTCGACCCCGTTCTTGGGAAAAACTACGAAGTCGGCGTGAAGGGCAAGTATTTCGACGGCGCGCTGAACACGAGCGTCGCCGTTTTCCGCGTCGATCAAAAAGACATCGGCATGCTTCTCTACGACCAAACCGTTTGTCCTACCGCTCCCGCGATTCGGTGCTACCGCGCGGGACTCGTGCGCAGCCAAGGCGTCGACGTCGAAGTCCAGGGCGCGCTGACGCCGAATTGGCAGGTTTCGGCGGGTTATACCTTTGTCGACAAGAAAATCAAGAAGGACGCCACTCCGGCGAACGAGGGCAACCGCGCGGATACCTATCTGCCGCGCCACCTGTTCAAGGCGACGACGATGTACCGGCTTCCCGGCGGACAATGGCGCGTCGGCGGCAACGTTTACTGGCAGAACGAAACCTACTACAAAAGCACGGGATTCAATTCCAGACAGGATTCGTACGCCGTCGTCGACCTGATTGCGGGTTATCGGATCAGCCGGGACGTCGATCTTCAACTGAATATCAACAACCTTTTCGACAAGACCTACTACCAGAGTATCAGTTCTTCAGGCACGATGGGTGGCAACGTCTATGGGATGCCGCGCAATGTCCTCTTGTCGGTGCGCTATCTCATGGGAGGGAAATAGCGCACCTGCATCGCTTGAAATCCGCGACCGCGCAGCTTGGGGTCGAAGCGCGGTCGCGGGCGTGTGAGGATGCGCGCCTGAAATAAATTGCAAACGGGGAGCGTAATCGGAAGGGCAAACCGTCTGGATTTCCCACCCGTGCGCTGATACGCTTCCCCCATGTTTGCTCTTCGACTTTTGCGGCGCGACGCGCGCGCCGGCGAACTTTACCTTTTGACGGCCTCGCTCGTCATCGCCGTCGCCTCGCTGACGGCGGTCGGTTTTTTCACCGACCGCGTGCGTCAGGCGCTCGAACGCGAAGCGAATCAGCTTCTCGGCGCCGACCTCGTTCTCGTCGCGAATCATCCCCTGTCCGCGTCGGTCGCCGCCTCCGCGAAGAGTGCCAAGCTCTCCGTCGCCGAGACGCGCGTTTTTCCAAGCATGGCGGTGTTTGGAGAAGGGGACGCGACGCGCGCGCAACTCGTTGAAATCAAATCCGTTTCGGATAATTACCCTCTTCGGGGGCGCGTTCGGATCGCGGCGGATACGCATTCGCCCGACGCGCCCGCGCCGGGGATTCCGCGTCCCGGCGAAGTCTGGATCGACGCGACGCTCGCGTCGATCGCCTCGGCACGCGTCGGCGACACGCTTTCGCTCGGTCGCGGGAAGTTTCGCGTCGCGGCGATTCTGACGCTCGAACCCGACCGCGGAATGAGTTTTTACAGCGTCGTCTCCCGGCTCATCATGAATCAGGCCGACCTCGAAGGCACGGCGCTGATTCAACCCGGCAGCCGCGTCGTCTACCGTCTGCTCGTCGCGGGAGACGCCGACGACGTCGAGCGTTTCCGCGACGCGACCTCACGCCGCCTCGAACGCGGCGAGCGGATCGAGGACGCTCGGAACGCGCGTCCCGAAATACGCAACGCGCTCGACCGCGCGCAAAAATTTCTTGGGCTTTCGGCGCTCCTGACGGTGATTCTGGCGGCCGTTTCCGTCGCGCTCGCGTCACGGCGCTATATGCAGCGCCACCTCGACGCGTGCGCGGTGATGCGCTGCCTCGGCGCGAAGCAGGGATTTCTCTTCCGCGTCTATTTCCTGCAATTTGCCGTTCTGGGGATATTGGCGTCTCTCGCGGGCTGCGTCGTCGGCTACGCGACGCATTTCATCCTCTACGCCGGGTTATCGCGTTTTCTTGGCGTTTCACTGCCGCCTCCGGGGTTCTTGCCCGCCGCGCAAGGCGTCGCCGTCGGCCTTTCCCTGCTCGCCGGTTTCGCGTTGCCGCCGGTTTTTCAGTTGAAGCGCGTCCCGACGATGCGCGTCCTGCGCCGCGAGTTTTCGGACAACGCGCTTCCCCCCTTGCGCCTCGTCGCGGCTTACGCTTCGGGGTTCTGCATTCTCGCCGCGCTGATGTTCTGGGTCGCGGGAGAATCGCGGCTTGGGCGCACCGTCGTTTTCGGTTTTTCGGGCGCCCTCATCGTTTTCGCGCTCGTGGCCTTCGCTTGCGTTCGACTCGTCGGCGCGCACCGTTGGCGAAAATTCGGCGGACATTTCGGATGGCGCTACGGCCTTGCGAGCCTGAGCCGGCGCGCGGCTTCGAGCGTCGTCCAGATCGTCGCGCTCGGCTTGGGTTTCATGGCGCTGATCCTTCTGACCGTCACGCGGAACGACCTTCTCGACGCGTGGCGCGAGACGCTGCCGCCCGACGCGCCGAACCGTTTCGTCATCAATATCCAGTCCGACCAACTCGAAGACCTGCGGCGCTTTTTCGCCGAATCCTCCGTTTCCGCCGAATTTTCGCCGATGGTACGCGCGCGCCTCGTCAGGATCAACGGCGCCGAACCGCGTCCCGACCGGTATTCGGAAGAACGCTCCCGCCGCATGATCGCGCGCGAATTCAACCTCTCGTACCGCGAAGCTTTGCCGGAAGGCAATCGTGTGACCGAGGGGCGCTGGTTTTCCGGCAACGACGCTCTGGAAGCGTCGCTCGAAGCGGGGCTGGCAAAGTCGCTCCATCTCGGCGTCGGCGACCGGCTCGAATTTTCGGTGGCTGGAGAAAGCGTCGAAATCCGCGTCGTCGGCATCCGTACGCTCAAATGGGACTCGATGCGCGTCAATTTTTTTGTGCTGACGCCGCCGGGCGCGCTGCGCGATTTCCCGGCGAGCTGGATCACGAGCTTTCATCTCGCGCCGGAGAACGCGGAGTTTGTAAACCGGCTCGTTCGCGCGCACCCGAACCTGACCGTCATCGACACTGCGGTCATCGTAAGGCAGTTGCAATCCGTCATCGACCAAGTCGCGCAAGCCGTCCAATTCGTTTTTTTATTCACCTTGGCAGCCGGGGTGATCGTCCTGTACGCGACGCTGATCTCCGCCGCCGACGAGCGCCGCTTTGAACTCGCCGTCATGCGCGCGCTCGGTGCGCGGCGCGAACAACTGCGCCGCGCGATGCTCGCCGAATTCGCCGTCGTCGGCGGCTTGGCCGGGCTGATCGCCTCCGGCGGCGCGACCGTTGTCGGTCAACTCTTGTCGAAGAACGTCTTCCAGTTCGAACTCGGTATCAACTACCCGATGTTCCCGGCCTCGACGCTTTTCGGCGCGCTCGCGGTGATGCTGGCCGGATGGTTCGCGGCCTCCCGCCTGATCGACGCGCTCCCGCTCGCGGCGCTGCGCGCCGGTCAGTGAAGGGAGGAGAGCGCCGTGCTTGTTTTTGGGACAAGGCAGGCAAGAAAAACCACCTCGGCGCGATCGTAAAGAGCGCATCGGACAGCAAGCTGATAAAATCCCTGCTGAAACCCGCGCTGATCGACAGGATCAACAAGCGCGAGGTATTCGTAAAAGGCGTTGACTATTCGTATTGGCACGAGAAGGGCAACGATATTACAGATGCCGGCAAGGCATGGCGGAGGGATAAAAGAATGGCCCAACACTACGTATACCGCTTCTACGCGGAGCTGTACGACTACGAGCCGAAGATATGGCGGCGGTTTGAAATAAACGGCGAAAAGACGATGGCGGAGCTTGGCTACGCCGTCATGCTGATGTTCGAGATGCAAGCCAGCCATCTGTTCTGCTTCAGGGAGGACAGGGCATCGGCTCTGCTCGCCCGCCTGCGCGAACAGTACACGGATGCGGAAATCAAGGGTGTCTGGGAGAGGTATTTGATGTCGGATCTCGCCAAGAGCTACCGCTACGAGCTGAAGTTCTCGGATACTTTCATCGACAAAAACGACGACGAGCGGCTGATAAAGGCCGACGAGATCAAGCTGCGCGACGTGACCCGTGTCCCCGACTGGAATCTGATAATGGAGTACGACTACGGTGACGGCTGGGAGGTCGCCCTGACGCTCGAAGATTGCGAGAAGCGCGAGGTGTCGCTGGCGGGTCTGCCCCACCTCATCGAGGGCGAAGGCTACGGCATCATCGAGGACGTGGGCGGTACTTACGGCCTGGAAAAGCTTGCCAAGGCTCTGAAAAAACGCAAAGGTCGCGAGTATAACGAATTCGTCGAATGGCTCGACAGTACCACTCTGGACCTCGAAGCCTTCGACGTGGACGACATGAACTTTCGCCTGAAGAAGCTGGTACGCGTCTACAAGGAGATTTACGAGTACCACTACGAACCGAGCGCGCGGATGCTCGACATTTTGCAGCGCGCGTATCTGGGCAAAGGCATGCGTGGATATTGAGGATTTTCACCTCGAACATTTTATTTCATGGACATAAGCGTACGCTCGGAATTACCGGGTGACGAGAACGCCATCGGCGAGATTACGCGCCAGGCGTTCGAATCGCACCCCTACAGTCATCAAACCGAACACTTCATCGTTGAAGCCTTGCGCAAGGCGGGCGTGCTTTCGGTCTCTCAGGTCGCCGAGCACGCAGGGCAACTCGTCGGTCACATCGCATTTTCACCGGTAATGATCGAAGACGCTTGCTCCGATTGGTACGGCATGGGGCCGGTCTCCGTTCTCCCGAAATTTCAGGGCAAGGGGATCGGCAGGGCGCTCATCGAACAAGGGCTTGCCAAACTCAAGGCCTTGGGAGGAAAGGGGTGCGTGCTCGTCGGCGATCCGGAGTTTTATTCCCGCTTCGGATTCTCGAACACTTCCGCGCTCACCCTCGACGGCGTGCCCCCGGAGGTCTTTTTGGCATTGTCCCTGGATTCCTCTTCGACTCACGGCAAGGTCAAATTCCATTCCGCATTCGAAGCCACGAGTTGATCAGGTATCAGGTATCAGGAATCAGATGACAGGAATCAGATCGGTCAGCGGCGTCGTTGCCGCCGGAGTGACGAAAACCCACCAAGAATACCATCCCACCGTAGGGGCACGGCGTGCCGTGCCCTATCAGGTATCAGGAATCAGAGGACAAGAACCGCGAAACACGCGAAAAGCACGAAAATTTATGCAAACACTTCACCTTTCGCGTCTTTCGCGCCTTTCGCGGTTGAAATCGGTTTTCATCTGTCTCTTGTTTCCCGTCTCCT
>JAISDL010000175.1 GCA_031264825.1 Accumulibacter sp.
TTCGGCGTATAGCCGTTGCCGAGGTAGGGCTTCCAGTCGATGAGCAGGGGATTCGTATGCCCGGCGATCACGGGGTTGTAGAGCAATTCGCCGCGGTCGAGCTGTTCGCGGTAACGGACGATCATGTCGTCGGGTCCGTCGATCGGAAGGACGCCCTCGGCGATCAGTTGATCCGCGTAGATCTTGCGCGTCCCCGGATGCGCGGCGATGCGCTTGTACATCAGCGGCTGAGTCACCATCGGCTCGTCCTGCTCGTTATGTCCGAGCTTTCGGAAGCAGACGATGTCGACGACGACGTCTTTATGGAATTCCTGCCGAAACTCGACGGCAAGGCGGGTCGCAAGCGCGACCGCTTCGGGATCGTCGCCGTTGACGTGGAAAATCGGCGCGCTCGCCATCTTGAAGAGGTCGGTGCAATAGATCGACGAGCGCGTATCGCGCGGGTCGGAAGTCGTGAATCCGATCTGGTTGTTGACGACGACATGCACGGTGCCGCCGGTGCCGTAACCCCGCGTCTGCCCGAAATTGAGCATCTCCTGATTCACGCCCTGACCGCCGACCGCCGCGTCGCCGTGGATCAGGACCGACAGTATCCTGTTCTCGCCGTCGTCGCCCCGCCGGAGCTGGCGCGAATAGACCGAACCCTGGACGACGGGGTTCACGATTTCGAGGTGCGAAGGATTGAACGCCAACGAGAGATGGCAGGGGCCGCCCGGCGTCGCCACCGTCGACGAATAGCCCAGATGGTACTTCACGTCCCCCGGCGGCTTCTCTCCGGGGTTTTCCTTACCCTCGAACTCGTCGAAAAGCATCGCCGGCGACTTGCCGAGGGTGTTGACGAGCACGTTGAGGCGCCCGCGGTGCGCCATGCCGATAACGATCCCCTCGATGCCAAGTCCGCCCGCGGAACGAATCAACTCGTCGAGAGAAACGATCAGCGACTCGCCGCCTTCGAGCGAAAAGCGCTTCTGCCCCACGTAGCGGGTATGCAGGTAGCGTTCAAGCGTCTCGGCAGCGGTCAGGCGTTCGAGAAAGCGCAGCTTCTGCGCGGACGTATAAGCCGCCGTGGCGCGGATCGGCTCGATTTGCGCCTGGATCCAGCGCCGCTCGGAGATATTGCTGATATACATGTACTCGACGCCGATCGAGCCGCAGTAGGTTTCCTTGAGCGCGTCGAGAATCTGTCCGAAGCTGGCGCGCTCGGAAACGCCCTTGAACGACCCCGCGTTGAACAAGGTGTTGATGTCCGCGTTGGAAAAATCGTAAAACGACGGCTCCAGTTCGTTGATGTCGGGACGCGGCTGGCGCTTGAGCGGGTCCAGATTCGCCCAGCGCGCGCCGAGGGTGCGGTAGGCGCTGATCATTTGAAGAACGCTGACCTGCTTCGCGTCGTCGAAGGGCTGTGCCGCCGACGCCCGATAGCCGCCGCGCCGCGCCTGCTCGACGAAGGCGTTGATGATCGGCAGATGCGGCACGTCGCGCGCGACGGCGCCCGGCAGGCGCACGAGCCGGTCGAAATAGTCGCGCCACGCCCCCGGGACCGAACCGGGGTTGTCGAGGTAATTCTCGTAGAGTTCTTCTATGAACGGAGCATTCGAACCGAACAGGTGCGAAGTCCCGAATAGTTCAGTCATCATGACAACGATTCAACCTCCCGGATCGTACATTTACATTCTGCATTCGGAATCGAGAAGCATTTTGAGAACAAGGGGAAGGACGCGGATGTTCAGCGTTCGCCGGCGAGCGGAACGTCGCGGAGGAGCGGCCCGTCGTAGACCTGCCTCGGACGCCCGATCTTGTATTCCGGGTCGGAAATCATCTCGGCCCACTGCGCCATCCAGCCGACGGTGCGCGCCAGCGCGAAAATACACGTAAACATCGACGTCGGGATTCCCATGGCCTTTTGCACGATCCCCGAATAAAAATCAACGTTCGGATAAAGCTTTTTCTCGACGAAGAAATCGTCTTCAAGCGCGATTTTTTCGAGTTCGAGCGCCAGCCGGAACAAACGGTCGTTCTCGAGGCCGAGTTCCTGGAGGACTTCCGTGCAGATTCTCCGCATGATCTTCGCGCGCGGGTCGAAATTCCTGTAGACGCGGTGACCGAATCCCATCAACTTGAACTTGTCGCCCTTGTCCTTGGCGCGCCGGATGTATTCCTGGACGCGCGAAACATCGCCGATCTCTTCGAGCATCCGCAGGCAGGCCTCGTTCGCCCCGCCGTGCGCGGCGCCCCACAGGCAGCCGATCCCCGCCGAAATGCACGCGTACGGATTCGACCCCGTCGACCCGGCCAGACGCACCGTCGACGTCGAAGCGTTCTGCTCGTGGTCGGCGTGCAGGATGAAGATCGTGTCGAGCGCGCGCACGAGAACCGGGTTGGGTTCGTACCGCTCGCACGGCGTGCCGAACATCATCTGCATGAAGTTCGACGTGTAATCCAGGTCGTTGCGCGGATACATGAACGGCTCGCCGATCGAATACTTGTACGCCAGCGCAACGATCGTCGGCAACTTGGCGACGATGCGGTTGAAACTCACGTTCCGCCGCTCCGGGTCCGAAAAATCCTTGACATCGTGATGATAGAAAGCCGAAAGCGCGCCGACGACGCCGACCATCACGGCCATCGGATGCGCGTCGCGCCGGAAGCCTTGGTAGAACTTGGCCATCTGCTCATGGACCATCGTATGCTTCTTGATGATCGTTTCAAACGCGCGTTTTTCCTCGACGTTCGGCAACTTCCCGTGCCTCAGCAGGTACGCGACATCCAAGAAATCGCAGCATTTCGCAAGCTGCTCGATCGGGTAGCCCCGGTAGAGGAGCGTCCCCTTGTCGCCGTCGATAAAAGTGACTTGCGACCGGCACGAAGCCGTCGATAAAAACCCCGAATCGTAAGTAAACAAACCGTGCTCGGCCGCCAAGGACCGGATATCGATACAGTCGTTCCCATAAACAGGGGAAATGATCGGCAATTCGATCGGATCGCGTCCATCGATGTGCAGCGTCGCTTTACGGTTATTTGTCATTGTCTGGCTCCAATCAGAATCATCCCGAATACTCCATCGTGCTTGAAACGGCTTTTTGGAAGCCGCCCTTCCCCCTTTTCTCAGGTTTTACTCCCTTCCTGTTTCCCATCGGCACGGCGAACCGTGCCCCCCAACGTACAACACGAACGAACTTGAAAATAAATCACACCCCGCCGCGCCGCGCGATCCTCGCGCACCGCAACATGGAAACGACTTCGGCCTGCAAGGCGTCGCGGCACGGCGTCCTGCCCGCGATGATCGCCCAAAGCGCGTCGTCCTCCATCTCGGCGAGCGCGGCGAATTCCTCCCGCTGCTCCGGCGTCAATCCCGGAAAATCCATTTCCAGAAAGTCGCCGAGCAAGGTATCAATTTCATGCAGGGGACGGCACGCGCATCGCCAACGCAGGCGATTCATCTTCGCCGTCGCATCCATCGCTTGGGCCGCCTGCGGAAAACCGACGCTTCTCATTCCTTTTCCAGTTCATTCATGCTTTGATGCCAAGCCGCTTCACGGTGCTTACGTGCCGCAAGGCGAAGCCGACGATGGAAGGGATGAAATGGAATCAAACGGGAATCGCGCCCCCACGCCTCAATCAGCCGATCTCGTTATGGTAATGGTAGCCGCGCGTCGAATAAAAGCCGCGCCGCCACTCGACGGGACGATCCCCGTAAGTGTAGCTTACTCGCTCGACGAGCAGCAACGGCATCCCTTCCTCGATTTCAAGGCTGCGAGCGCTCAGCTTGTCGGCCGAAACGGCGGACAGCCGTTCGTCGGCGCGGATCATGCGAACGCCGTAACGCGACTCGAAGAGGCTGTAAATCGAGTGCACTTCCCCCTTGAGGATGTCGAGCGTCAAATCCGGGAACAGTACGCTCGACAGATAGATTTCGTCGAAGACGATCGGCGCGCCTCCGAACTTCATCACGCGCCGGACGATATGAATCGGCGCACCGACCTCGATTCCGAGGATTCGCGCGACGTCCGTGCCCGCTTTCGCGCGCCCGCATTCGAGCGGTACGTTCTCGTGGGGCGGAAGCTCGCCTTCGTCCGCCGACAGGCGGAGAAAGCGGAAAAACGCGTTCGGATCGTTGTGAGAAGCGACGAAAGTCCCCTTCCCTTGGCGGCGCACGAGCAAATTCTCCGCGGCCATCTCGTCGATCGCCTTGCGGATTGTCCCCTGGCTGACGCCGAAACGAAGCGAAAGCTCGGATTCGCTCGGAATGATGTCGCCCGGACGCCACTCGCCGGACTCGAGGCTACGCAGAATCAACCCACGAATCTGGCGGTAAAGCGGGTTAAAAGCCGGAGAGTAAACCATGGACATCCTCCTGAAAATTTCGGTTACGACACACTTCTCAGATTAACATATTATATAAGAGAGAGCATCTATAGAACCTGAAGAGAAAGCACTTTTTTCAATCAACGTCAAGACCCATTATAAAAGGAATATTACCGGATTTTTCGGCTTTTATCCTTACTGAAGACAGAAGACTGAGGACAGAAGACTGAGCGCTCGCTGGCGCTCGCTTTGTGACCAGTTTTCAGTATTCAGATGTCGCGTGGGATGCTCCTTCAGGTTACTGATACCTATACAGAGGCCGAAGGCCGTTCTGTCCTCTGTCTTTTGATCCCTGTCTCCACGTAGGGGCACGGCGTGCCGTGCCCATCGGCGGTACAGATTGGTGGTGAGCGCAGCGAACCCCAACGATTCCTCGGCGGTATAGGTTGGCGGTGAGCGTAGCGAACCCCAACGATTCCGCAG
>JAISDL010000146.1 GCA_031264825.1 Accumulibacter sp.
CGTTGGATAATAAACTCACCGCTCTCGCCTCGTCCGCGACGCTGGGCGAGCGAATCGCCAACTCGTAGCGCCAAGATAATAAACTTTTCATAACTCATTGATTTCATTTTTATTTTCAGTTTTTCACCGTTTATTATCCGAAGCGGTAGATAATAAACGCCTTGCACTCGCCTCATCAGTGACGCTGGGTTTGTAGTAAACCCGGTTACGCTTGCCTTGGGTGGCGTTGTGTTCCAGGAGACCCTGTTCGACCCAGCGTTTGAGCAGTTTTGAGGCACTGAGCGTGTCCAGCTCGGCAATCTGGCGAAGATCGCCGTTGCCGATGGGGCCGTTTCGGTCTATCCAGTCGCTGACTTGCGTCCAAACGGGCGGACGCTCCTCGTTCAGCAGGGTGACGGTGATGGTTTGTTGCGTTTGATTGCGAAACTCCCGGTACTGGGGAGGGTAAAGATTCCCGACCTGCATGAGATGAAACATCATGCGTACGCCTTCTCCGGCATCGACGTTGGGAGGGTCGGGAAATTCGCGCAAATGGCTGGCAATCAGGGGATTACGCGCGAAGGAACCTGCGTTTTGAATTGTCGCCGCCGAAATTTTGCCGGGAAACAAGCCGGGGCTGACAATTTCAATCCGGTTATCGAAAATTCGGATATGCACATCCTGATTCAAGCGATAATCGCGGTGAATCAGCGCATTGGTAATGGCTTCCCGGATGACGCGTTCCGGGTAGCGGTGCAGCGTTTTGAATCCCGACGCCACCAAAGTCAGCCCTTCGGTCAGCGAGTCGAGCACGTAAGCATGCGTCTGCGCGATCAACTGGTAAATCGGGCCGGACAGAGTCTTCGGCGGTTTGATGAGGTTGGGAACTTCACTCGCGGCGATCGCGTTCCCTCGATAATGAAATACCCTGACGTCGGCGCGCGTTTGGCTTGCCGCGAGCAAAGCTCCCGGATAGTCCGCGAACAGCAGAACGGCGGCGCGAACGGGGCGCAACTCGCTGCCAAACTTCTGGGCAAGTCCGATACGGTAAAGTTGATCCGGGATACCGGTATCCGACAAACCTCTTCCACGCAAAAACAGGCGCCACGCGTCCGTTTTCAGCAAATCGAAATCCACATCCACCGGCTCGGATTCCGCGCTGCGCACACCGCGCTGATAGGAAAGATCGACGATTTCATCCGCCGACATTTCCCGGTTGCTGGCCTCGCCGCGCATCCAGGCACCATCGCCGACGATGGAGTGCACCTTGTCACTTCGCGGAACGCGAAGCAGAAGAAGGCATCCCGGATGACCATCACGCAATACGCAGGAAATACGCTCAATAACGATTCCCTCTATTTTCGGCCGGAATTGCGTTTCCAATTTGCGCAGAAGTTCATCGACAGCCTCTGGATTCTCGTCGATGCCGTACAAGCGATCCTTGCCTCGCGCCTTTTGCGCGTCTTCCACGCCGAGGAATAAATCGCCGCCGAGCGTGTTGGCAAAAGCACATACGGTCTCCAGAGCCTTGCCGACCATTTTCCCGGAAACGCGTTTCACTTCCAGCGTTTGCGTTTCCTTTCCGTTCAGAGCGGAATTCAGGAAAACTTCCCTTTGATCCGAAGTGAGTTCCCGCGCTTTGCTCGTCATGGCACGAATCCCTTTCGCCTCCGGCATGTCCGAAACGCGGCGGTCATCTTCAGCGGCTTGGCGAACAGAGCGCCGGTTGGTCGCTCCGAGATAATAAACTTTTTACAAGCCATTGATTTCATTTGTATTTATCGTTATTTCCCGTTTATTATCTGAAGCGATGGATAATAAACGCGCCGCACTCGCCTCTCCTGCAGCGCTGCCTGAGCGAATCGCCGGCTTGTCGCTCCGAGATAATAAACTTTTTATAACCCATTGATTCCATTTATGTTTTCCGTCATTCGCCGTTTATTATCCGAGGCGATGGATAATAAACTCCGTCTTACTTCTTTTCCACCAAAATGTCCTGCATGACAAGATACTCGAGGTCGGAGCCGTAGAACATCGCCAAAGCGTCGTCTGGGGAACAGATCATCGGTTCGCCGCGCCGGTTCAGCGAGGTATTGAGGACGACGCCGTTGCCGGTCCGTTTTTCCAGCGCCTTCATCAGATCGTAGTAGCGCGGGTTGAATTCGCGCCGCAGAACCTGCGCGCGCGAGGTGCCGTCCTCGTGGACGACTTCCGGGACGCGCTTTTTCCAGTCTTCCTGGACGTCGAAGGTGAAGGTCATGAAGGGCGCGGGGTGCGATTCGCCGAACATTTGCGGACCGACGGTATCGAGCATCGACGGGCAGAAGGGCCTCCAGCGCTCGCGGAACTTGATCTGCGCGTTGATCCGGTCGGCGACTCCGGGAACGCTCGGACAGCCGAGAATCGAACGCGCGCCGAGCGCACGCGGGCCGAATTCCATACGCCCCTGGAACCACGCGACCGGGGAACCTTGCGCGAGCAGTTCCGCGACGTACTCGGGCACATTGTCGAGCTTTTTCCATCGAGGCTTTGAAGGGTGGCGCGCGCACGCGGCGATGACGTCTTCGTTGCTGTATTCGGGGCCGAGGTAGACGTGCTCCATTTTTTCGACCGGAACGCCGCGCCGCTGCGAAACGTAGGCCGCCGCGCCGACGGCGGTTCCGGCGTCGCTCGCGGCGGGCTGGACGAAGAGTTCCTTTACGTCGGGTCGCGCGACGATTCGCTGGTTCAGCTTGACGTTCAGGGCGCAGCCGCCGGCGAAGGCGATTTTCCCGGTCTCGCGGATAATGTCGCCGAGGTAATGCTCGATCATTTCGAGCGAGAGTTTTTCAAAGAGCGCCTGTACGCTCGCGGCATAATGCACGTAAGGCTCGTCGGCGACGTCGCCCTCGCGCTTGGGGCCGAGCCATTCGACGAGTTTGGGCGAGAAGTAATACCCCTTGCCCTTTTCCTTGTAGCGCTTGAGTCCGACGACGTTGACGTAATCGGTATTGACGACCAACTCGCCGTTTTCAAAGCGCGCCAGACGTGAAAAGTCGTGGCGCGCCGCGTCGCCGAAGGGCGCCATGCCCATGACCTTGAATTCGCCGTCGAGCATGTCGAAGCCGAGGTATTCGGTCAGCGCGCCGTAAAGTCCGCCGAGCGACTCCGGGTCGTAGAATTCCTTGATCTTGTGGATTTTCCCGTTTTCGCCCCAGCCGAAAAATGTCGTCGCGTATTCGCCTTTCCCGTCGATGCCGACGATCGCCGTTTTTTCCGTGAAGCCCGAACAAAGGTAGGCGCTCGCCGCGTGCGCGAGGTGGTGTTCGACCGGTTCGATCACGATCGCTCCGGGGTCGAAACCCAGTTGCTGGAGGCACCATTCGATACGCCCGCGATAGCGCCAGTAGCGCCGGTTCCCCGTCAGGATCGCGTCGATCGCGCGTTCGGGCGCGTACAGATAGCGCCGCGCGTAATGCCAGCGCGCCTTGCCGAACAGGCTGACCGGAGCGAAGGGAATCGCGACGACGTCGACGTCGATGGGCTTGATTCCCGCTTGATTCAGACAGAACTTGGCCGCCTCGTAGGGCATCCGGTTTTTCGCGTGCTTGTCGCGGACAAAACGCTCTTCTTCGGCGGCCGCGACGAGCTTTCCGCCGATGTACAGCGCGGCGGAAGGGTCGTGGCTGACCGCGCCGGACAGTCCGAGAATTTTGAGCGCCATTGAAAAACTTCCTTAATTTTCTTCGTTCGCATCGGGAGGAATCGACTCGTTCAGCGCGCGATAGAGCGGACTGTCTTCCGGCCAGTTGCGCAGGAGACGGTCGCGGTCGCGCGAGAACGCGCGCACGAATCTGGACGCGCTCGTGTAGACGCGCATCGCGTCGAGATCGATCAGCGCCCAGGAGCCGCGTGTTTCCCCGCCTTGCCAGATCAGGTTACTGCCCTTGAAATCGCCGTGAGCGATACGTTCCCGCCGCAGCGCGGCAAAAAGCTCGCGCAGCGCGCAAACGCCAACCCCCAAAGCCGGCGCCCCCGCAGCCGGCTCGTCACGAAAACACGCCATTATATCGCGGCCTTCGAGGTATTCGGTAATCAGAAAAGCCGTACCGCGCAGTCCCAGCCAGCGGCGCTCGATCATCGCCAGCGGTTTTGCCGTGGGAATACCCAGCGCCACGAGGCGGTTGCCTTCGCGCCACGACGTCGACGCCCGGCTGGGGCGCCAAAAGCGCCCGACCCAATGCCTGAAGTTCTTGATGTTGTAACGCTTGACGACGAAGGCACGGCCTCCGTCCTCGACGCGCGCGACCGTTGCCGTCCCGCCCGTCTTGTAGATATGGCCTCGCGCGATGAAGGCGTCGGGGTCCGCGAGAATCCGCGCGAGCGCGTCGGCGTCCTCGCGGCGTACGGCGCAAAAACCGAAAGCGCCGAAAGGCCCGCTTTTTTCCACGCGAAAAAGGCTGCAATCGCGCACCGTTTTTTTCAGAAAATCGCGCATCCGGTGTCGCTTCGCCCGGTCGACCGCCGCGCGCAGCGCACGGGGGTCGAGGCGCGCGCGGCACGACGGATTGATTTCCGTATATACGTCGAGCCATTTTGGCAGCGACGCTTCGACCTTTGAAGGCAGTTGCGCAAAAAAAACGCCGAGGTTTTCGAGCGCTTTTTCAGGGTCGAGGGGCAGGCCGGGTGTTTCCGCGCGGATGCCGCCGGCGTCGATGATGTGGAGGCGTCCGCCTTGGTAAAGCAGGTTGTCCGGGTGCAGGTCCTCCTGCCGGAGTCCCTTGAGGTGCAGGGCGGCGACGGCACACAGCGCGTCCCTTACGATGCGCGAGCGCGCTTCGTCCGCGTCTGAGGCGCCTTCGCATTCTTTCCAGCGTTCGCCCACGCTTTGCGCCCTTTCGAGGTACTCGAACAGTACGCCGCCGCCCTCCCCCGGCGAAAAAAAGTCCTCCAAAAGCGCCGGCGTATCCATGCCCTGTTCGGCAAGCAGCGCGCTCCCGCGCTTTTCGCGCGCCAAATCGCGCTCGGCTTTTGCGCCGACGATGAGTTTGGCGAGCACTTTGCGTTCGACGCCGTTTTTCTTCCAGACGCCGACGCCGACGTAGCGCCGCGCCGGCAGGACGCGCAGGAGGCGCTCGACGCGCAACGTAGCGCCATCGGGTAGCACGAGTTCGAACGGGAGCGCGGGGTTTCGCCCGGAGTTCGCCAGTTCCGCAAGCGAAAACGTCGAAGACATGCGACTGCGCGTCTTCCCGAAATTTCAGAGCGCGCGGTGTTTGAGCGCCGGAAGGCTCTCGCGCACCTCGGCGATGCGCGCGTGGTCCATCGTCCCGACGATCACACCGGGGCCTTTTTCGAGGCGGACCAACACGTCACCCCAGGGGTCGATGAGCATGCTGTTGCCGTGCGTTTCCCTGCCGTTCTCGTGGACGCCGCCCTGCGCGACGGCGAGGACGTAACACTGGTTTTCGACGGCGCGGGCGCGCATGAGAATCTCCCAGTGCGCGCGCCCGGTGATTTCGGTGAAAGCCGAAGGGATCACGTTCAGGTCGACGACTCCGAGCGCGCGGTAGAGTTCTGGGAAGCGCAGGTCGTAGCAAATCGTGACGCCGACGCGGCCGAAAGGCGAATCGAAGGCCATCGGAGTCGTTCCGGCCTGAATCGTCGCGCCCTCGTTGTAGCGATCCTTGCCCTTCTGGAAGCCGAACAGATGAATCTTGTCGTAACGTGCCGCGCATCGGCCTTGCGGGTCGTAGACGAGGCTGGCGTTCAGCACCTTGTCCGGCGACGGCGCGGCCAGGGGGAGCGAACCGCCGACGAGCCAGATTCCGTGACGCGCCGCGGTTTTCGACAGAAAATCCTGGATGGGGCCCGCGCCGAATTCCTCGCGCACCTTGATTTTGTCGCTCTCGCGGCGCCCGATGATCGGGAAGTATTCCGGGAGCGCGACGAGTTCTGCGTCCTGTGCGACCGCCTCGGCGATCAGGGCGCCCGCCGTGTCGAGGTTTTCATCGACGCGCGGCGTCGAAACCATCTGGACGGCGGCGAGCCGCGCGTTTTTCGGCAAAGCGTTCGAAGCGTTTGGTGCCTTCGACGCCTCCGATGCTTTTGTGGTATCCGTGAGTTTCGTCATTGCTTCTCCTTCAGGGCGTCGGTGCGACCGACGGTTCCGAATACGCGTCGGGCGGCGGCGCCACCGAAACCTTTTCGACAACGGGCGCTGACCAGGTTCCATTGACCTTGTAGTCGAGACTGAAAATCTGATCGAGCGGGTTTTGCATGATTTTATGCGCAAAAAGCGTGGCGATTCCGGCGAGCGGGTTGACGAGGGCGACACCGAGCGCCGCCGTTCCGCCCAAGTCGGGCAAAACCTTGACGTCGAGCGCCTGCGTCTCGCGTTTGATGTCGGTTTCGCCGCGAATGATCGCCTGCGCCGAGGGGCCGTCGATCGTAAGCTTGTCCGTTCGCAGGATGCCGTCGCGGATTTCGACCTTGCTGGAAATCGAGTCGAACGCGAAGCCCTCGCCGAAAATATCCCTGAAATCGAGCGTGATCCGCCGTTGGAGGCTTTGCAGGCTGACGAGGCCGAGCAGTTTTCCGACGCCGGGTTCGACTTTCAGGAACTGTCCGCCGCCGGCTTCGAGCGTCATTTTTCCGTTGAGCGACGCGTAGTCGATCGAGACCGGCGCGCCTTTCCACGAAAGATGCCCTTCGAGCCGCGCCTTTCCGCCGCGCACGATTTCGGGATACGACATTCGGTTGAAAAGTCTTCCGAGGTGGGGGCTGTCGAGCATAAAATCGAGGCTCGTCGCACCGGCTTCCTTCCCGTAGCGCCACACCGCGCTCCCCGTGAGAGCCGCCGCCGGGTTTTTGATCAGGATGCGGTCGAATTCCAGCACACCCTCCCCATTCTTCGCCCGCACGTCCAGGTTACCGAAGCGGAGACTTCCCAAGGTGAAATCCTCGATTCCTATCTCCATGTCCGGGAGGCTTTTCAATTCCTCCTCGAACGACGACGCGTCGATCCCCGCCGCAGCTTCCGACGACGGGGACGCGAGCGTCAGGCGCTTCAAACGGGCGGTGAGCTTGTTCCTGGCGCCAGACTCCCACAAGAGTTCGCCGTTCGCCGCGTCTGAATCGAGCGTGACCTTCCACGCACCCCTCGAATTCGAAATTGTCGCGCTCACGCCCTGATAATCCTTGCCGAGGAAAGTCAGCTTCGGCGTTCGGAAGACGACCGGCCGCGTCGGAAAAGCGTACGACGGGGAAGAGCCGCTTGAGACGAAGGGTGCAAGAACGCTCTGCCACGCGTCGAGGTCGAGATGCGCGAAGGAAATGTTCAGCGCGTCGGTCGCCTCGGGAAGCGGCAAGCCGACGGCGAGAACGCCGGAGTCGGGGACGAAAACGTTCCGGCGTTCGCTCCGGAGGATTCGCAGGCTCAGGACATCTCCCAGCGTTGCGCTCAGTTGGTCGCGCGCGGTGGGCGGCGCGCCGTCGGCGCTTCGCTTCCTTCCGTCGTCGGGAGGGAGCAATTTCCTCTCGAAGAATAAAGGCATTTCCTGCCCTGCGGGCTTTGCAAACGGTGCGGGAAGCGACGAGGCGAGCCCTGCGAGCGAGGATTTGACGCTCACTTCGGCGTCGTTCCCGTCGATGCGTACCTCGCCCTCGTAAGGCGTCGAGCCTGAAAAAAACTCCGCAATCCGAGGCGAGTCGGCGCGCATCCGCGCGGCATCGACGCTCCCCTTGAACGAAACGAGAACGCGCCCGTCGGCTTGTTTTCCGCCCTGGATTTTCAGCGGCCCGCCGAAGAGAACGCCCGAAATCTCCGGGATACGCAAGTCGTTCCCGGAAAACCGCAGAGCGCCCTTGGCCTTTTTGATCGGCGGAAAGCCCGGATCGATCGAAACTTCGTTGTTCTGGAAGCTATAGACCCCGGCGATCTTCGAATTGTCGAGCCGTTTTTCGTCCAAGGGAATCGCCAGGTCGATGTTCAGGCGACCGTTCCCGGTCGCGCGCATCGCCTCGGTAAAGTGGTCGATCTTGCGCGCGACGGGACTTTGTTCGACGAATTTGAGAAATTCCGAAGTCGGCCCGGAAACGTCTCCCTTGACGTACAGCGTCGATACGGGCGCGTCGAAGTCGGGAATCGTGACGCGCGTTTTTTCGAGCTTCGCGCCAAGGATGCGCCCGCGCTGCGCGTCGATGAGCATTCCGTTCCCCTCGAAACGCAGGTCGGCGAAAATTCCGGTGATCTTCGGCCAGTCTTTCCCGTAATCGACCGTCACGTCTTTCGCTTTCACCGTCACCAGAAAAACGCCTTTTTGAGGGTCCAGGAAGGGGAAGTCGTCGAGATCGCCCTTGAGCGTCAAGCGGGCATCGTCGGAAGCGCCCGCGAGCAAGGAGTCGCGTAGCCAGTAACGCGCGTCGGCATTGACAACGGCGGGAATATAGCGCCAGACGGCACGCGCGTCGGCGCGGGAGAGCGTCGCCGTCATGTCGATCGAACCCGAACCTTCCCCCGCGTAGCGGTAGACGCCGCGCGCTTCGCCCGCCGCGTCGGGGCTGGAGAATTCGGCGCGCAAAAGCTCGGTTTCGAGAACATTGCTCTTCTTTTTCCATCGCAGGTCGGCGTCGAGCGTATCGAAGGCTATCGCCGCGTCTGGAAACACCTTGCGCAATTCGAGCACAGCGCCTTTTGAACGAAGCCTCGCCGTCCCGCCGTCCTCGTTCGCGTCGAGCGCGCCCGATACGCCGGAAAACCCCGGAAGACCGTCCGCCGCTTTTTTCCCAAGCCCGTCGAACGCCATTTTCAGGGAATACGAAGCGCGCGCGCCGTCGTCCCAACGCGCTCTCACGTCGCTGAGAATCCCTTGCGGCGCCTCGCCGCGCAAGCGTCGCCGCAGAGTCTCGTCGAGAGGAATGTACTCGGACAATGCCGCGAGAACGCCCAAGTCGACCCGTTCGGCGGTGACGCGGCCGCTCCCGAGTTTTTCGCCTTCCCCCGGCTTCCATTCGACGTGAAAATCCTGCGGGTCGATCTTCAGCGCCTTGTTCGACTTTTCTGGACGCGTCGTGAGTTCGACGCCCACCGCGTCGAGGACGAAACCCGACGCGGGACGGCGAAGGCGAATCCGCCCGGACAGCCGCGAGAGGTCGAGCATCGGCAGGTCTTTCCCCAGGCGTACGCTCGTATCAACAAGCGCCGCGTCGACCGTCAGCGTCTCCAAGCGGCCTTCGGAGATTCCAGCCCAGACGCGCGCCGCGCCGCGTCCGCGAGGAAGTTCGACCGGAAAGTCGGCCCACGGGCGCAGAGCCTCCAGGTTCGCGTGGTCGAGGTCGACATAGACGCGACCCGTCGGAGCGTTCCAGTCCTTTCCGTCGAATTCGCCGCGCACGTCAAGTTCGGACGCCAGCGTTTTCGGAGGACGCGCCGTCAAGCCGAAGCGGTGGCGTATCCCGCCGTTGTCGAATTCAACGTTGAAGTCTTTGAGTTCCAGCGTCGGCGCGCGACGCGCCGCATCGTCCCAAAGCAGCGTCGCGCCGTGAAAGCGGATGCGGCGTTGCCTGAAAAGCCAGTCCGAAAAACCGCCTCCCGAATTTTCGGTGTCGACGGGGATTCCCGCGACAAAAAACCGCCCCTGCGCGTCGCGTTTGAGATGCAGGCGCGCGCCGCCGATATCGAGCAAGCTCAGCTTCAGCCGAGCCGTGGGGATCGACAGCCAAGAAACGCGGGCCTCGATGTACGAGAGCGTGAGCGCGGACTTTTTTTCCGCGTCGAGGACGCGGACGTCTTCCAGAATCAGCCCCGGAGCGAAACCGGCCCAGCGCGCGCGGATTTGCCCGACCGCGACCTCGCGCTTCAGAGCATCGGCGAGCAGACGCTCGATATCGCTATGGAAGGCCCCGACATTCGGCGTAACGATATATCGAAGCGCCAGTACCGCCGTGATGAAGGCAAAATAGAGCAGCACGAGGGCAAGGGATACGCCGCGCAGGATTTTTCGCGCCCTCGCGCTCGAAATCGTCACCGACGGCCACCGGAAACCTGAGGGAAGTTTTTCCTTGGAAGTCACAAAGTGTCACAGACAGTCAAACAGAGGAAGAAACATGGGAAAATGTCTATTGTAACTGAGGTCAGAAGACTGAAGACAGAAGACTGAAGACAGAACGGCCGCTGCACGGCCTTTGTAATCAGTTGTCTGTAATCTGAAAGGAGCGAGCCATGCGATATCTGAATACTGAACACAGATCACAAAGCAAGCGCAGCAAGCGCCCTGTCCTCTATCTTCTGTCTTCAGTCCTCTGATCCCCGGGAACCCCATGACAACGACCGACGCAAACGTTTCTCTTCCGCCCGAATGGGAAAAGGCGCTGAGCTACAGCAATTTTCTGCGCCTCCTCGTCGAGGCGCGCCCTGAAGTCCTCGGATGGGCCAAGGCGCACGCGCGCCATCCGATGGACTCCGAACTCATGCGCGCATTTCTGACGGATGCGCGTCCCGACGACGAGGACGGATTGAAGCGTGTGCTTCGCAGGCTCCGTCAGCGCGTCATGTCCACGCTCATCGTCCGCGATTTGGGGCTCGCGGCGCCGCTTTCCGAGGTCGTCGAGACGATGACGTCCTTTGCCGACCTCTCGA
This sequence comes from Accumulibacter sp., assembly GCA_031264825.1. Lineage (GTDB taxonomy): Bacteria > Pseudomonadota > Gammaproteobacteria > Burkholderiales > Rhodocyclaceae > Propionivibrio. The sequence goes on from JAISDL010000146.1 coordinate 10,598, forward strand.
CAAATTTCGCGCTCGACTTCCTTCACCGCGCGCTCGCCTGCCAATACGGCGAGCCGCTCGACAAAAACGGTCGGTCGCAGCGATTGATGATCGTCGGGATGGGCAAACTCGGCGGGCGCGAACTCAACGTTTCTTCCGACGTCGATTACATCTTCATCTACCCCGAAGAAGGCGAAACCGCCGGCGCGCCCGCATCCGGCCGGTCGATCGAGAACTTCGACTTTTTCATGCGGCTCGGCAAGCGCCTGATCGCCGCGCTCGACGAGGATACCGGCGATGGCCGCGTCTTCCGCGTCGATATGCGCCTGCGCCCCAACGGCGATTCGGGGCCGCTCGTCTGTTCCTTGAACTCGCTCGAAAACTATTTCATCACGCAGGGGCGCGAATGGGAGCGCTACGCGTGGATCAAGGCGCGGGTCATGAACGAGGGCGACAACCGTCAGGACGAGTGGGTGCGTTCGCTTGAAAACGTCGCGCGACCCTTCGTTTTCCGAAAATACCTCGACTTTGGCGCGGTCAACGCGATGCGCAGCCTGCACGCGCAGATTCGCCGTGAAGTCATCCGAAAGGACATGGCCGACCACATCAAGCTCGGTCCCGGCGGAATCCGCGAAATCGAATTCATCGCGCAGGTATTCCAGTTGATTCGCGGCGGACGCGACCCAGCGCTCCAGATTCGCCCGACGCTCGGCGTCCTGCCGCTGCTCGTCGAACGACGTCTTCTCACGGTCGAGAGCAAAGACGCGCTTTGTGAAGCCTACATTTTTCTTCGGAGGCTCGAACACCGTCTGCAATACGTCAACGACGCGCAGACGCACCGTCTGCCGAACGACGCGGACGAACAACTCAGGGTCGCCGTCTCGATGGATTGCGACGACTGGTCCACGCTGGTCGCGGTGCTCGACGAGCACCGTCAGATGGTTTCGCAAGCCTTCGAGCCGATTTTCTCGAATTCGGAAGAAGGCGGGCACGCGCTCGACGGCCTCTGGTTCGAGCAAAACCCGGAGGACGAGACGCTCGCCGCGCTCTTGAGTCTCGGTTTCGGCTACCCCCGGACGATCCTCGAGCGGCTTTCCGCTTTCAGGCGGAGCGGGAAATACCAGTCGATGCCCACGTCGAACCGGGAGCGCCTCGACGCGCTCGGGCCGCGCCTGATCGAAGCGTCGGCGGCGACGCGCGTACCCGACGCGGCGTTTCTGCGCGGTATCGATTTTCTCGAGACGATCGCGCGGCGCGGCGCCTACCTCGCCTTGCTCCAGCAATACCCACAGATTCTCGGCGCGATAGCGAAAATCATGGGAAGTTCGTCGTGGGCGGCGACTTATTTGACGCAGCACCCGATCTTGCTCGACGAAATCCTCGACCCGAGGCTTTACGAAGTCGCAACCGACCTCGGTCGATTCCGTGCCGACCTCGACCGGCGCCTCGAAGACGTGGCGGGCGACACCGAGCGCGAAATGGATATCCTGCGCGAAGCCCACCACGTGCAGGTTTTCCGCTTGCTCGTCCAGGATATCGCCGGTCTGCAAACGCTCGAACGCCTCTCGGATCATCTGACCGCGCTCGCCGACCTCATGGTGGAAAAAACGCTCGAACTTTGCTGGGCGAGGCTCGAAAGCCGCCACCCGCACCCGGAACGTCTGCCGCGCTTTGCCGTCATCGCCTACGGGAAACTCGGCGGAAAGGAACTCGGCTACGGTTCCGACCTCGACCTCGTTTTTCTGCACGACGACCCCGAGCCGGGAATCGGCGAACTCTACGCCCGCCTCTGCCAGCGGATGAATACGTGGTTATCGAGCCAGACCCCCGCCGGAATCCTTTTCGAGACCGACAACCGCCTGCGCCCCAACGGCGACGCCGGTACACTCGTCTCGACCGTCGAGGCTTTTCACGATTACCAGACGAATTCCGCCTGGACCTGGGAACACCAGGCGCTGACGCGCGCGCGTTTTTGCGCGGGCGACCCGGAAGTCGGCGCGCGATTCGAAGCGATCCGCGTCGAAATTCTGTGCGAACAACGCGAACTCAGCGAGCTGCGGCAGGATATCCTCGACATGCGGCAGCGCATGCTCGACGCGCACGCGTCGACGGGCGAAGACGCTTTCGACATCAAGCAGGATCCCGGCGGCCTGATCGACGTCGAATTCATCGTCCAGTACCTCGTTCTCGGCTACGCGCACGCGCACCCGGAGCTTTGCGGCAACCTCGGCAATATCGCGCTGCTCGGCGTCGCCGCCGGTCTGGACCTCATTCCGGCGGATCTCGCCGCGGCGGCGCAGAAAGCCTACCGCGAATACCGCCGGATACAACACGAATTCCGGCTCGACGGTCACGCAAAGCGCGTCGACCGCAAGGCGCACCGGGCGTCGATCCAAGCCGTCCGGGCGCTCTGGGAGATCGTTTTCTCCGGATGAAACCCGATTGAAATCCGACTGAAACTCAGCCTGGTTTCTTCATCAAATACTCAAAAGCGCCGAGCGCCGCTTTCGCGCCGTCGCCGATCGCGATGACGATCTGCTTGTACGGCGCCGTCGTGCAGTCTCCCGCGGCGAAAACGCCGGGAAGCGACGTCCGTCCACGGTCGTCGACCTCGATTTCACCCGACGGCGAAAGATCGAGAACGCCTTTGACGCAAGCCGTATTGGGGACGAGACCGACCTGGACGAAAACGCCTTCGACGTCGATTTTCCGCGTCTCCCCGCTCGAAATATCCGTATAGACGAGCCCGTGGGCCTTGTCGCCGTTTCCGGTGATCTCGACCGGGGCGGCGCCGCTTACGAGCGTGACGTTCGGAAGTTCGAGGAGTTTTTTCTGCAGGACGGCGTCCGCGCGCAGGCTGCTCCGTATGAACAGGGTCACGTGCCCGACGACCGCCGCCAGGTCGATTGCCGCTTCGACGCCCGAGTTGCCGCCGCCGACGACGGCGACCCTCTTGCCCTTGAATAGCGGGCCGTCGCAATGCGGGCAATACGCGACGCCGCGCGCGCGATACTCTTTCTCTCCGGGGACGCCCAATTCACGCCAGTGCGCGCCGAGCGCCAGGATGACCGTCTTGCCGCGCAGGATCGCGCCGCTTTCGAGTTGGACTTCGTAAAGACCGTCGGCGCCGGTTTCGAGCTTCACGATGCGCTGGTTGTTCATGAGGTCGACGCCGTATTCGCGCACGTGCTGCTCGAGTTCCGCGACGAGGTGCGGGCCGTTGATCGACCTGATCGAAACGAGGTTTTCGATCGCGTTCGTATCGAGCGCCTGACCGCCGAAACGCTCGGCGACGACGCCGACGCGAAAACCCTTGCGCGCAGCATAGACCGCCGCCGCCGCCCCGGCCGGACCGCCGCCCGCGATCAGAACGTCGAAAGGCGCCTTGGCCGAGATTTTCGTGGCCTCGCGCGCGATCGCGCTGCCGTCCATCTTGGCGATGATCTGCCCGAGTTCCATCCGTCCCTGGCCGAATTCCTTGCCGTTCAAATAGATCGTCGGCACGGCCATGATTTCGAGACCTTCGACCTCGTCGCGGAAGAGCGCGCCGTCGACCATCGTATGCGTGATTCCGGGGTTGATCGCGGCCATCAGGTTCAATGCCTGGACGACATCGGGGCAGTTGTGGCACGAAAGCGAAATGAAGGTTTCAAAATTCAGGGGGCCGGGAATCGCGCGAATCTGTTCGATCAGATCGTCTTCGATCTTGGGTGGGTAGCCGCTCGTTTGCAGCAGCGCCAGCACCAGCGAGGAGAATTCGTGCCCCAGGGGAAGCCCCGCGAAATGAATCCTGGCTTTCTCGCCCGGAAGGCCGACGGAAAAAGAAGGACGACGCGGAGCGTCGCCGTCGAGCCGAAGCGATATCTTGTCCGAAAGCGAAACGACCTCGGACAGCATTTCAAGCATTTTGCCCGAGTCTTCCCCGGGCGAAGCGACCAATTCGATCGGTTCCCGCAATTTTTGCAGAACTTCCTTGAATTGTGCCTTTATGACATCATCGAGCATACAACTCCCTTCTGAGCACCTTGTGAGCACTCAAAGCTTGGAGAAAAAAAACGTCGGAACAAAAAAGCCGGGCGCGAAAACGCGCCCGGCGCGCTTTCATATTTTTCCGACGAGGTCGAGCGAGGGGGTCAGCGTCGCCGCGCCTTCCTGCCAGCGGGCAGGACAAACTTCGGTGGGGTGCGAGGCGACGTACTGCGCGGCCTTGACCTTGCGAAGCAGTTCGGACGCGTCGCGCCCGATATTCCCGGCGTTGGTTTCGATGATCTGAATCTTGCCGGCCGGGTCGATGACAAAAGTCCCGCGTTCGGCAAGACCCGTTTCTTCGTTCAGCACACCGAAATTCCGGCTGATCGCGCCCGTCGGGTCGCCGACCATCACGAATTTGATCTTGCGGATCGTCGAGGAATTGTCGTGCCATGCCTTGTGTGTGAAATGCGTGTCGGTCGAAACGCTGTAGATTTCGACGTCGCGCTTCTTGAACTCGTCGTAGCTGTCGGCCAGGTCGCCGAGTTCGGTCGGGCAGACGAAGGTGAAATCGGCGGGGTAGAAGAAAAACACGGCCCACTTGCCCAGCACGTCCGATTCGGTCATCGGGATGAAAATATTCTTGTGGTACGCCGTCGCCTTGAACGGAAGAAGGTAAGAATTGATCAGCGATTGGTTCATGTTCAGCTCCTTGTCAAAGAAATCAAATGATCCGTTTCAGAACCGCCGCCACGCCGCGAGACCCTTTGCGGGCTTATCCTCGCGCCGCCGACAGTTCATCCATGGAAGAGGAAACGGGCTTATATTAATCCCTCCCTGAAAATTAAGCCAACGGATTATTACGATTAGCGTAATCGTAAAAAACAATCAGCACGAAATCCGCGCTTGCCGCGATTCGACACATCGCGCACGAGCTGAAAAGAAATTTTCACGCTGTCCTTCCTTTCTCAAATCGTTCATGCCTCGATTCCGGGTCGAAAGCAGGAATTCTCGTGCCGCATGGCGAGTCGACAAAGGCAGGGACGGTCTGGAAAAAGAATCGAACTCCCGCCTCAGGGTTTCGGCGTACGCGCGTCTATCCGCGCGTCGGCGGCCGCGTCTTCGCGCGCTTTTTTCGCGGCGCGGTCGGCCTCGCGTTTTTCCCGGCTCTTCTGGCGATCCCGCCTCTTCGCCGCGTCTTCCGCGCTTTTCCGCCGGGATTCGGCAACCTTGCGTTCCCTGTCGCTCGCTTTCACCTCGCGCTGTTCCGCTTCGGAAGCCTCTTTCGCGCGGAAATCCGAAGCGCTTTTCGCCTGCTCCTCCTCACGCGCGACGCGGTCGATCTCGCGTTGTTTCGCCTTGGCGGCCGCGTCGGCGCGCTTGGCGTTCTGCTGGAATTCACGCGCGGGCGCGTCGAGATGGCGCGCCTCGATCATCGTTTGCGTTCGGAGCTTCTTGGCTTTATCGAGGCAATCGTTGACGAAGAATTCCTTGTAGCACGCCGCGCTTTCGCGCTCGTAGCGCTTCTTCGCGGCGCTGCGCATTTTCGACGCGCGATCCCGCTGCGCATCCGCCTCGGCGGCCGTCGTCGGTTTCGGCACGGCGGGCGCTTCGGTCTCACCCCAAACAGCGCCGGTCAAAAAGAAAAACAGCAAAGGTAAAAAACGCATCATCGAACACAGACCCCTTGTAAAGCCGCCGACTTCTCCGCCGCGCCCATTGGATCGGGGGACGCCAGATGCCGCAAGACTTCACCCGCGGCAAAAAAACCGAAACTCGCCGTAATGCAGACCGACGAGCCGTAGCCGACGCAACTCAATCCCGCGCGCGGCGTGGCCGGTGAAGCCGCGCCTTCCGTGTGAGGGCGGCGAAGCGCTTCGCTCGAAAAAACGGCGGGGACGCCGAATTGCTTTGCCTCGCGTGGAAAACCGCAGGCCGCGTAATCGCGGCGCAGAAGCATTCGGAGTTTCGACAACAGCGGGTCCTGAAAAGTTCCCGCGAGGTCGGCGACGCCGATCCGCGAGGGGATAACGCGCCCGCCCGCGCCGCCCGTCGTGACAATCGGGAGCGCGTGACGCTTGCACCAGGCGATCATCGCCGCCTTGACGGTCAGTTGGTCGATCGCGTCGATGACAAAGTCAAAACCGCGTCCCAAAAAGGCGTCGAGATTGTCGGGCGTCACGAAATCCTCGATTTCCTCGACTTCGCAACCCGGGTGGATCGCGCGGATGCGCTCGGCCATCAGCGTGGTTTTCGCGCGCCCGAAAACTTCGCCCAGAGCGTGTATCTGGCGGTTGACGTTCGATTCGGCGACCATGTCGAGGTCGATCAGCGTGATTTTACCGACCGCCGAGCGCGCCAGCGCTTCGGCCGCCCAGGAACCCACGCCGCCGATTCCGACGACGCATACGCGCGCCTCCTGAAAACGCGCGAGCGCTTCGGCGCCATAGACGCGACCGACGCCGCCGAAACGGCGGGAAACGTCAACTTTCATCCCGAATCGTCAGGCCTCCACCGTCTGCCGGATGACCTTGTTGAACGGCTCGATCCATTCGGGCGCAAACTGGTTGTTGCACGCGTTGATTTCAGCGATCGCGCGCATGATCGAACGGTTCTTCCCGCGCTGGCTGTGCTTGAGCATGATCGACTCGAAGGCGTCGACGATCGCGAGGACTTTCGCGCCGTCGCAGATTTCGTCCGCGCCCAGTCTTTTCGGATACCCCAGTCCGTCGGGCATCTCGTGGTGCTCGAGGATCATCCGCGCCGCGTCGGACCAGCCGTCGATCCGTTCGAGGATTCCCGCCGAGTAGCCTGGGTGCGCGCGCAGCATTTCCTTTTCTTCCGGCGTCATGTACTCGGATTTCAGCCATATCCTTTCGGGCAGGAACATCATTCCGATATCGTGCATATAGATCGCGGCTTCGAGTTGCAAGGGGTCGATCGTGTTGTTGTTGATTTCATTCGTCTTCAGCGCGAGACGAAGCAGGCGCAGGGTCCGACCCTTGAATTTTTCCGAGCGGCTTTCGAACAGATTCGCCAGAGAATGGAAAAAGCGCAGGTCGCCCGCCCTCTGTTCGGGCGAGCGCGTGGCGGACGCGGCGCCGGACGCCTTGCGGCGATCCGGATTCGACGCCCTCAAAAGGCGCCTTCCGCCGAGCGAATCGATCAGCTCGATCGCGCATTGGTCGATGTGCTGCGGCGACGACGACGCCAGACGCTCGAGCCCCCCGGTCAGCCGAGGCAGGCTGCTCGCCATTTCGCCGGAAAAAACGTCGTCCATCGCGAGTTCGATCTGGTCGAACGCCGTGATGAGCGCGTCCGGGAGCGCGTTCTCGAACGTGATTTCGTTGTTGCACGCGCGCATCAGCAAGACTTCGATCGGCAGGACGAGTTTGGCCGCTAGGTCGATCTTGTAGTAGAGCGCTTCGTCCTTGATATTGCGTACCGCGCTGTAAAGCGACTCGATCGTCTCCTTGTGCCTCGGATCGTTTTTCAGGTGGGCGAGACTGTTTTCGATCTTCGACACGGAATCGCTCAGCGATTCGACGAATTCCTCGATCGCCTCCCTGTCTGTCACTTCATCGGATAAATGGATATTCATAAGCTGTTCCCTCGCGCCGTGCAAAAAATCCCGGTGCGTCCTAAATGCGATTATCTCACCGCCGCGCCGGGTAATACGCGCTTGACGGCTGATTTTTTCCATCCCAGGCCACGCGCGCCGCCATAGTCTTCGGGGAAAGAAAACTTTTCGTAATGCAAAACACCGCCGTATCGGCGACAATGCCCCAAAATCGGGCGCGCGGATACCAAGTCATCCAAAACGAGCGCCCGACTATTCGTTTTTTCATCCCGGAGTCGCCGCAATGCTTCACGTTTCCGCTTGCCCGTCGCGCAAGATCGTCCTCCTCCCGGAGGCGCGATGAAATTCGTGTTTCCGTTACTCCTTTTCGCGCTCTCGCTTGGTTTTTCGGCGCGCGCCGTCGCCGATGCACAGGAAAACGACGCCGTCGAGGTCGTTCGCGCCGAATTCGGCCTTTTCGACGCCAGCGACCCGAAGAAGACCCGGTTTACCGAAACTTCCGTCGTGCCGCGCCGAAAAGAACAGCGTTACGGATGGGTCATCGAGGTTCGGACGAAAAAGCGCAGCTTGAGCGTCCGCGAGGAATACCTCCTGCCGTCTTCGGAGAAAGAGGCTTCCGAGACGCGCGACGCGTCGGGGCGCACCGTTTTCTTCCTCCCGCATGAACGCCGTGTCCAGGTCAGCCAGCGACAGCTCGTCCCCGCCGGAAACCGCATCGTCGGCGAGTGGGTCGTCGGCCCCGACGAACCCGCCGGGCACCGCCACCTTCAGGTAATCGTCGAAGACGCGCTGGCGGCCGACTTCGAGTTCGACATGGAGTAACTGACAGAGATCAGGGATCAGGAATCAGGGATCAGATGAAAACCGATCGGTGTTTCAATGCCCTTTCTCCGGCGGCGAAGCCGCCGCTAACTGATCTGATTCCTGACATCTGATTCCTGATCCCTGTCCCCGCCGACGCGGTACCAGTGCGGCTGCGGGAATCCCAGCTTGACGTTTTCACCGACCGAGGGGCCGGGGTCGCGGCGGGTCTTTTGCACACGGACTTCGGTTCCGCCGACCTGGATGCGGTAGTCTATCGTCTCGCCAAGAAAAACTTTGCGCGTCACGACGCCGGGAACGCCCGCCCCACCCGCGGGGTCGAGAAACTCGATCTCGAAGGGACGCACGGCGAGCACGCCGCGCCCGTCCGCGCGGATGTCCTCTGCGGGGCGCACACCGTTCGGCCAAGGGTAGGACGCGCCGTCGATCGACATTCCGTCGGCGTCGAGGGCGGTTTCGATGAACGACGAAAGACCGATGAACTCGAACACGAAGCGATTGCTCGGCCTGCCGTAGACTTCGAGCGGCGTCCCGGTCTGCTGCACGACGCCCAGGCGCATGACGAGAATCCGGTCCGAAAGCGCCATCGCCTCGGACTGGTCGTGCGTGACGTAGAGGATGGAAAAACCGAAACGTCGCTGAAGATCCTTGATCTCGAAGCGCATTTCTTCGCGGAAGTGCGGGTCGAGGCTCGAAAGCGGCTCGTCGAGCAGCATGACATCCGGGCGGATCGCGAGCGCGCGCGCCAGCGCGACGCGCTGTTTTCCGCCGCCCGACAGGTCGTCGGGGCGGTTCGACGCCACCGAGAAAAGGTTCGTATGTTTCAGCGCCTCTTCGGTGCGCTTCGCTATCTCTTCCTTCGGCAATTTGCGGATGCGCAGCGGGAAGGCGACGTTTTCGTAAATCGAAAGGTGCGGCCAGACGGCGAATGCCTGAAAAACCATGCCGAAATTGCGGTCTTCCGGCGGAACGTAGAAATTTTTCTTCTTTGAGGAAAGGCAGCGTTCGCCGACGCGAATTTCGCCGTCGTCGAGGTCTTCAAAACCGGCGACCATGCGCAGCGTCGTCGTCTTTCCGCAACCCGACGGGCCGAGCATCGCAATGCACTCGCCCTGCTCGATATTGAGGTCGAGCCGATCGACGGCGACGACGTCGCCGAAATGCTTGGAAACCTGGCGCAATTCGATATAGGCCATCATTCTTTCCTAAGCGTTGTTTTTTCCGGCGACGAGCCGCTTGATCAGGATTTCTCCGGTCACGATGATGACGAGCGCGATCCCCGCGAGCGCGGCGGAATAGACGGTCTCGCCGTCCTCGTTGAGCGTGTAGATCGCAACGCCGATCGTGCGCGTCGTCGGGCCGTAGAGCAGCACCGACACGGTCAGTTCGCGGAGCGCCGGAAGAAAGATCAGGAAAAACGCCGCCATCATCCCGGGGCGGACGAGGGGGATAACCACGTCCTTCAGGGCTTGCCACATCGTCGCGCCCGACGCGCGCGCCGCTTCGACGAGCGAATCGTGAACCTGTTCGAGCGCGGCCGAGTTGGCTTTCAGCGAGAACGCCATATAGCGCGCGACGTAGGCGACGAGGATGATCCAGACCGTGTTGTAGAGGTTGACCCCGTATTTTCCGCTCCACGCCAGGATGACGCCGAGCGCGATCACCGACCCCGGAACGGAGAAGGGCAGCATTCCGAGGAATTCGAGGATGCCTTTCCCGCGTACCTTCATCTTGACGATCACGTACGAGATGATCACTCCGGCGAACATCGTGATCAGCGCGGCGGACAGGCCGAGAGAGACGCTGTTCCAGATCGCGTCGCGCGTCAGATCCCATTCGAACAGGATGTAGCGATAGTTTTCCCACGTCATGTTTTCTGAGACGAAGGGCAGACCGTAGGTCTTCAGGCCGCCGACCATGAAGATCGTCACGGTCGGCAAGACGATCGTCAGCCCGATGTAGAGCAGACAAAAAACGAGCATCGGAATCCGCCACGTGCGCAACTTGAGTTCGGAGGGCCGGAAACTCTTGCCGGCGATGATCTGGTAGCGCCCCTGGTTCAGGACGCGATTCTGGAGCCAGAGGATGAAAGCCGCCGTGATGACGAGAACCGTCGCAAGGACCGTCGCCGTTCGGATCGAATCGAAGCTCCCGGCGCTCTGGTGGATTTTTTCGTAGATCAGGGTCGGGATGTTATAGATTCCGGTCTCGACGCCCAGGACGGCGACCGTTCCGAAATGCGCCATCGAATAGAGCATGATCAGCAAGGCGCCGGAAAGGATCGACGGCATGACGAGCGGGATCGTGATCTTCCGCGTGATCGTAAAGAGGTCGGCGCCGGAAATCCGCGCCGATTCTTCGAGCGTGGGGTCCATGCGTTCGAGCGCGCCGCTGACCTGGATGAAGACGAAAGGGAAAAGGTACATCGTCTCGACGAGGATGATCCCGGCGTAGGTATAGATGTCGAAAATCGGGCTACTGAAGCCGAAAACGTCCATGAACAGGCGATTGATGTAGCCCGCGCGCGGCGAAAGCAACATCTTCCACGCGAGCGCTCCGATGAAGGCCGGGAGCATGAAGGGCACGAGGAAAAGGAGCTTCATCGTCTTTTTGAGAGGCAGGTCGGTCCGCGTGACGAGCCAAGCGAAAAAGGTGCCGACCAAGGTCCCGGTTATCGTGACGCCGGACGAGAGGAAGAGCGAATTCAGCAGGGCTTCGTAGGTTTCGCTCTGCCGGAGCACGCGGATCACGTCGGCGACGTTGAAGTGCCCGCTGACCCAGAAGGCGTTGAAAAAGATCAGCAACATCGGAACGGCGACGATGACGACGAGGATGCCGACCGAAAGCACGAACAAAAGCTGAGCGGTGCCGAAACGGGAGGTCTTGCCCATGCTAGAGGATTCCCTTGTTTGTGATCTCGCCCTCGAACCAGTGCGCGTTCGCGAGTTCGACCCTGCACGAATCACCTTCGGCGAACACGAGGCCGCGCGCGACGCACTCGTGGCTCGGTAGCGCCGCGCGAATCTGCGTCCCGGCGACGTCGATCAGATAATCCATCTGCGCGCCCAGAAAACTCGCCCGACGGACGACGCCGGGCAAACCGATCGAATCAGTACCTTCGGGCGCGAGCGTCACGTCACTGGGGCGAAAGCCGACCGTCAGGGCGTCGCCGGGTTTGTCGGGAGCGGGTCCGCGCCAGGGTTCGGGCAGGCCCGCGATGCGCAGGACGCCGTCCTCGCGCGTCACCGGCAGGAAGTTGGCCACACCGAGAAAGCGGAAAATGAAGTCGTCGACCGGGTGTTCATAGACTTCGTCGGGCGCCCCGATCTGGCGCAGGTGCCCGCGTTCGTCCATGACGGCGATCCGGTCGGAAATCCCCAGAGCGATCTCCTGGTCGTGCGTGATATAGAGGATCGTAACGCCGAGTTGCCGCTGCAATGCCTTGATTTCAAAGCGCATTTCCTCGCGCAGGTTGGCGTCCAGATTGTTCAGCGGCTCGTCGAGCAAAAGAAGGCGAGGCTCGGAAACGAGTGCGCGCGCCAACGCGACGCGCTGCTGCTGCCCGCCCGAGAGCTGCGACGGCAGGCGTTGCTCGAGTTTGTCGAGCCCCACGAGGCCAATCGCGCGCATCGTCCGCTCGCGCAACGCGGGCGAACCCGCCAGTTTGAGCGGGTACGCGACGTTTTCATAAACGCTCATATGCGGCCAGACGGCGTAATCCTGGAAAACCATCCCCAGGCCGCGCTGGTCCGGCGGCAACCGTTGCCCCGTCGCCGCGTCGGCGACAGGCTCACCGCCGATGCTGATCGTCCCGCTGTCGGGCGACTCGAAACCGGCGATCAGGCGCAGAAGGACCGTCTTGCCACAGCCGGACGGCCCCAGCAGCGTGAAACACTCGCCGTCGCGCACCTCGAGCGAGAGGGATTCGAGAACGCTTTTCTCCGCGTAGCGCTTCGATACTTCCGAAATACGAACATCCGCCATGATGCGCGCGACCCGGCGATTATTTCTTTTGCATTATTTCGGTGAACTTCTTGATGTTGCTTTCCTTTTCTTGCATGAACTGCTTGTAGTCGATCGCCATCGCGCGCTTCACCGCGTCCTCGACCGACGGGAGCTTGTAGCTCTCGGGAAGCTTCACGTCGGGGCGCACCGGCAGCGTACCCTGCTCGGCGATGATCGACTGCCCCTCCTTCGAGACCATGAAGTCGACGAATTTCTTCGCGGCCAGGGCGTTCGGGCTGTCCTTGAAAATGGCGATCGGACTCGGAATGACGAGCATTTCGGGCGGATACACGAGCGCCATCGTCGCGCCCTTCTTGATCTTGTCGAGCGTGATGTAATCGACAGCCAGACTGGCGACCAGGTCGCCCGACGCCGTATCGTCGATCACCTGTCCCGAACCCTTGCCCATTTTGGCGCCGTTCGCGCGCAGTGCTTCAAAGAAACTCCAACCGAAGGTCTTCGAGATCGTCGCGACGCTCATGTACGCCGTTCCGGAAAGCGCCGGGTTCGCGATGCCGAAAGCGCCCTTGAATTCGGCTTTCTTCAGGTCGTCCCAGCTTTTCGGGGCTTCCTTGATGAAGCGCGTGTTGTACGCGATACCGAGCGTCCCCAGGCGGATCGCGGTAAACGAACCGTCGTAGTCGGGCAACGGGTTGCGGATCGACTTGATTTCGGCGGGGATGAAGGGCAGAAGGATGCCTTGGCTCTTCAGGTGGTAAAAATCGGGAACCTCACTCGTCCAGAGAACGTCGGCGAGGATTTTCCCCGATTCGCGCTCGGCGGCGATCTTCGCCATCAGCTTGCCCGCGCCGGCGGACTGGTATTCGAGTTTGACTTCGGGATGCTTCTTAGCAAACGAGGCCCGGATATCGTTGAGCATCGACTCTTTCATCGACGTATAGACGTACAGCTTCTGTTCCTGAGCCTGAACGCCCGCCGAGAAGGCGCCGCACAATGCCGCGACGGCACACGCCGAGGCAATCTTCTTCAATACACGCATAGTGATCTCCTCACAGGATGATTGACGGGAATGAGTGGGAATGCCTATTGTTTTGATTTGGATTATAGGACTTTTGTTCTCGTTTTTTTGTCTGGAAAAAAATTTCTTTTGCCTGAAATATGCGCCTCTCGCCGGAAAAACGAAGGCACGGCGCGTCAAATGGCGCGCGAATCTCGGGATCGCAGGGCTTGTTCTGTGGGAGAGGTCGCGTACTCATTCCCCTGATCGCGAAAAAACACGCGCGGCGGCTTCCGTGTTGCCCAAGGATGTTCTGCAGAGCACCCAACGCGCCCGGATTCATCGGCAATGTGCGGCGGAATACCAGAAACAATCGGTTCAGAGGTTCCTTTACAGCGATTCGCTTTTCTCCTTACCGCCCTCACGGTACAGACGCAAAAGCTCCTCGAACGGGAACGCGGTCTGATTTTCCCGGTCGAGGCGGTGTTTCATATGCCGGAAGTTCCGGCGGACACGCCAAGGCCCCAAAGGGAGGGTGAGTTGTTTGAGGTCGAGAACGTCGATCAGGCCGAAGTTGCCGTCGGGCATCAAAACGAGGTTTCCGGTGTGGAGCGAGCGGAAATAGATGCGGTGGCGGTGGAGCCGGCGGATGAATCCCGCCAATTTCGGCAAGAGCGCGTCGATTTCCGAAGGGTCCCGCTGCAACAGCGCTTCCAGGGTGCATCCGGGCAATGGGCGGTAGAGGCAGGCCGAAAGACCGGCGGACGGGTCGATCCAGAAAGTTTCGACGACTTCCGGGGCGGGGATTCCCGCTTTTTTGAGAATCCCGGTGTTTTTGGCGAAGCGGGCGGCGGCAGGGAACAGGCGCGCCAACCAAGGGCGGCGGCGCGTGTGAAATATTTTCAGAAACACGGCTTCCAGAGCGTCAGGGGCATTCTTCAGCGCCACGACCTTGGGGCCGCGAGTGTCGTGTTCGAGTACCTCTCCGCTTTTCAGCCAATGTTCCAGTTCTTGCGCTGTTACAATCCGCATCGTACCCCTTCGATCCCGCCGCCAAATGACTGATTTTAACCGCCCGCCGAGTTTTGTGCGCTTTGCGTTGAGTTTTGCCGCGCCAAGCGCCGCTTGCGATGCCACCGAGGCGGAGCGGCATTATCGAGCACTCGGTCGTCAGCCTCGCAGACACCGGCGGAGTCTATCGCTAAATAAGCAACTTGCGGGAAACACCCGCTTCGGTGCCGTACGGGCAGGATATCCGAAGATCGGCGTGTAATTTTATCGACATACCAGGGTGTATGGCATGGACATTATCAGAGAGAGTTATAAAAAACACGATGCGCATTTTGCCGCCTATCTGGAGGTGCCGGAGCGGGTTGCAACTGCTGAAACATGGTTCGATAAATCCACCGCGGATTACTGGCGGCACGAAAGGTATTACAGATTTCTCGAACACATGAAATGCAAGGATCGTTCATGGATGACGATAGGCGACGGACGCTGGGGGCTGGATTCCATCGCGATACGGGAACGTGGATTTAAGAACGTTCTCGCCACCGACATCTCCGAAACCCTCTTGGCGGAATCGAAAAGAAGAGGGTTCATCGAGGAGTACAGGGTTGTAAACGCCGAGTCGATGCCGTTTCGGGACGACGAATTCGATTATGTCTTTTGCAAGGAGTCGTTTCACCATTTTCCGCGCCCTTGGCTTGCGCTTTACGAAATGCTTCGTGTGGCAAAATCCGGGGTGTTTCTGGCCGAACCCAACGACAAGTTTGCAAGTGACAGAGTGCTTTATAAGATTGCAAAAAACATAAAAAGCATCCTCCAGGGGAAAGGGATTTCCGAATGCGACGGCCTGGTCGATGCGGAGTATGAAGAGGTCGGGAATTACGTGTTCAAGATTTCTCGCAGGGACGCCGTGAAAATCGCAATGGCACTGGATTTGCCGTCTCTGCTGATCAGGGGGGTCAACGACTTTTATGAAAAAGGCGTTGAATTCGAGCCGGCGGATGAAAAAAAGTCGCGGCTTTTTGCGTCGATGAAGAAATCGATCAAGCGGAGGGATACGCTCTGCAAGCTGAGGATTCAGGATTACGACCTCTTGCAGATCGCCTTCCTCAAAACCGCGCTCGACGCTTCGACGCAAGACGCATTCAAAGCTTCGGGGTGGGCTTGCCTCGACCTTCCGAGGAACCCGTATTGCCGAAGGGGAGTTTGACGAAGGTCAAACTTCGGGTTTTGGGCGATTAGCGGCTGCTTTGCGCCGACGCGCGCCTTCTTTGATGCGCCCTCGCGTTTTTCGGCCGATTTCGGGTTCTTCCGCTGTTACAATTCGTACTCTCGCCCTTCATCCTGCCGCCAAATGACCGATTCCAACCGCCCGTCGAGTTTTGCGGTGTATCTGCGCCTGCTTCGCTACGTCCTGCCCTACAGCGCGCCGTTCGCACTGAGCCTTTTGGGGTATATGCTGTTTGCGACAACGCAGCCGATGCTCGGCGGCATCCTCAAGTATTTCGTCGACAGCCTCGTCGACCCCGGCGTGAAGTTCTTCGAAAATATCCCGTTGGAGTTCGTCCGCAACCTGCGTTTCCCGGAGGCCGTCCCGTTCGTGATCGTCGTGATCGCGCTTCTCCAGGGCGTCGGTTCGTTTTTCGGAAACTACTACCTTTCCAAGGTGTCGCTCTCGCTGGTACACGACCTGCGCGTTGCGCTTTTCAACAACCTCCTGACGCTTCCGAATCCTTACTTCGACCATCACAATTCGGGGCAGATGATTTCGCGAATCACGTATAACGTGACCATGGTGACCGGCGCGGCGACCGACGCGATCAAGATCATCATCCGGGAAGGAATGACGGTATTCTTTTTGTTCGTCGCGCTCATTTACATGAACTGGAAGCTGACCCTCGTCATGTTGGCGATTCTCCCGGTCATTTCGCTGATGGTCTCGACCGCCAACAAAAAATTCCGGAAACAGAGCTGGAAGATTCAGTCGGCGATGGGCGAGGTGACGCACGTCGCGTCCGAGACGATCCAGAGCTACCGCGTCGTGCGCAGCTTCGGCGGCGAAACCTACGAACGCCGGCGTTTTCTCGACGTCAGTGCCGAGAATACGAAAAGGAATCTCAAGATGTCGCGGATTTCCGCGGTCTATACGCCGGCGCTCCAGATCGTCGTATACAGCGGCATGGCGGCTCTCTTGTATCTGGTCTTGCTCCTGCGCGGTGACGCGACGATCGGCGATCTGGTTGCGTATATCACGATGGCGGGTCTTTTGCCGAAGCCGATTCGACAACTGTCGGAAGTCAGCGCGACGATCCAGAAAGGTCTGGCCGGCGCGGAAAGCATTTTCGAGCAACTCGATCAGACGCCCGAAGACGACAGCGGGACGGTCGAACGCGAGCGCGCCGAAGGACGGCTCGAAATAAAGAATCTGAGTTTCCACTACCCGGGGTCGGCGAAAAAGGTGCTCGACGACATCAGCCTTTCGATCGAACCCGGCCAGATGGTCGCGCTCGTCGGGCGTTCGGGCAGCGGCAAATCGACGCTGGCGAGCCTGATTCCGCGCTTTTACACGCACAGAAACGGCGAAATCCTGCTCGACGGCGTTCCTGTCGAGCGTTACCGTCTTGCGAACCTGCGCCGGCAGATTGCGCTCGTCACGCAGCAGGTCAACCTGTTCAACGATACCGTCCTGAACAATATCGCCTACGGCGATCTGGCGGGCGCGCCGAGGGCTTCGGTGGAGCAGGCGGCGGACGACGCGTTTGCGAAAGAATTCATCGACAATCTGCCCGAAGGCTTCGAGACGAAGGTCGGGGAGAACGGCGTCATGCTTTCGGGCGGGCAGCGCCAGCGTTTGGCGATCGCACGGGCGCTGCTCAAGAACGCCCCCGTCCTGATCCTCGACGAGGCGACTTCCGCGCTCGACACCGAGTCCGAACGGCATATCCAGGCGGCGCTGGAAAAGGTCATCGACGGGCGCACGACGCTCGTCATCGCCCACCGCCTCTCGACGATCGAAGCGGCCGACCGGATTCTCGTCATGGATCAGGGACGTATCGTCGAACAGGGGACGCACGCCGAACTGATCGCGAAGAACGGGCATTACACGCGCTTGCACGCCCGACGCTTCTCCGACGAGCCGGACGGCGACGGCGGCGTGGGTGCGCTCGAAGAGACGGACGCCTGATCCGCCATTTTCACGCGCGCGGACAACACCGGGGTAAAGGATTCAAAGGATCGAAAAATGAAGATTACGATGATTGGAACGGGCTACGTCGGCCTCGTTACGGGAAGCTGCCTCGCCGAGGTCGGCAACGAAGTCCTCTGCCTCGACGTCGATGCGCGCAAGATCGATATGCTCAATTCGGGCGGCGTTCCGATTTACGAACCCGGCTTGGACGCGCTGATCGCGCGCAACGCCGCTGCGGGGAGGCTCGCGTTTACCACCGATATCGAAGCCTCGGTCGCCTTCGGGGAGGTCCAGTTCATCGCCGTCGGGACGCCGCCCGACGAAGACGGGTCGGCGGATCTGCGCTATGTCGTCGAAGCGGCGCGGAATATCGGACGCCATATGCGCGGCTTTACGCTCGTCGTCGATAAATCGACGGTTCCCGTCGGGACGGCGAAGCGCGTCCGCGAGGTCATCGCGGAAGAATTGCGCGCACGCGGCGTCGATTTTGAATATTCGGTCGCGTCGAACCCGGAATTTCTGAAAGAAGGCGCGGCGATCGGCGACTTCATGAGGCCCGACCGCATCGTCATCGGCGCCGACGACGAAAAAGCCGCCGCCCTGTTGCGGCGTCTTTACGCGCCCTTCCAGCGCAACCACGAACGCGTCGTCTCGATGGACGTGCGTTCCGCCGAATTGACCAAGTACGCGGCGAACGCGATGCTGGCGACGCGGATTTCGTTCATGAACGAACTCGCGCTCCTTGCCGAAGAACTCGGTGCGGATATCGAGCGCGTCCGACAGGGGATCGGCTCGGATACGCGGATCGGCTATCACTTCTTGTACGCCGGATGCGGTTACGGCGGATCGTGTTTCCCGAAAGATGTTCGCGCGCTCAAGGAAATGGCGCGCGAAAAGGGCGCTGCTCTGCGCATTCTGGACGCCGTCGAAGAAGCCAACGAAGCGCAGAAGGGCGTACTCGCCGCCAAAGTGTGCCGACGTTTCGGCGACGATCTCGCGGGACGGCGATTCGCCCTCTGGGGGCTTGCGTTCAAACCCAATACCGACGATATGCGCGAAGCGCCGAGCCGGACGCTCATCGAGTCGCTTCTGCGGCGCGGCGCGACGGTCTCGGCGTTCGACCCGGTGGCAACGCCGGAAGCCTTGCGGCTTTACGGAGAGCGCCCGGACTTGACGTTTGCGAGCGACGCGACCGAAGCGCTCGAAGGCGCCGACGCGCTCGTGATCGTCACCGAGTGGAAAGCCTTCCAAAGCCCCGATTTCCGAACGATGAAGTCGCTGATGAAGCACCCGGTGATTTTCGACGGACGCAATCTCTACGAACCCTCGATTCCGCGCGAACACGGCTTTGAATATTATCCGATCGGGCGGGCGTTGCAGAGGACTGAGGACAGATGACAGAACGGCCTTCGGCCTTTGTAATCAGTAATCAGTAACCTGATGGAGCATTCCCCGCGACATCTGACGACTGACAACTGGTTACAAAGCGAGCGCCAGCGAGCGCTCAGTCCTCTATCTTCTGTCCTCTGTCCTCTGTCCGGCTCCGCGCGAACGTTTGTAGCGATTGTAGCCCCACAGGTATTGCTCGGGGCATTGAAGGATGAGCTTTTCGATTTCGCGGTTGATTTCCCGCGCGCGCTCCTCGGTCGTTCCGCAAATCGGGCGCGACGGCGATTGAAAATGGAGTTCGAAGCCTTGCCCGCGAGGCAGGCGTTTCGCCCAGACCAGAACGATGTTCGCCCCGCTCTCGGACAGCCTCGCCGCCAGAGTCATCGTATAGGCCGGTTTCCCGAAAAAATCGATCCAGCGCCCCTCGCCGGCCTTGGGCGCCTGGTCGGGGAGAAGGCCGACGGCTTCGTTGCGTTTCAAGGCTTTCATCAGCGCGCGAACGCCGCGCAGGTCGGCGGACGCGAGCGACATTTGCGCGCGCGTCCGCCCGGTCTCCATCAAGGTTTGCAACCAGGCCTGTCTGGGGGGGCGGTAGAGAACCGTCAGCGGCATCCGCTGCGAGAGGTATTGCGCGATGATTTCAAAGCAACCGAGGTGCGGCGTCAAATAAATGACTCCCTTGCCCGCGCGCCACGCCGCGTCGCTGACTTCGGCACCCTCGACGCGCCGGATATAGCTCAAGACCTCGTCGGGCGGGCGCAACCAGATTTTGGGTAATTCAAGCGTCGATTTCCCCGTGTGCGAGATGACCGCCGAACGGATTTTTCGCGCCCCTTCCGCGCCGAGCGCGAGCGCGCTGTTTTCGCGCAGATGACGGCGGTAGGTCGGCGAGGCGAGCCAGGTCAGGTAGCCCGTCACTGCGCCCAAGACGTGCAGGACGCAGAGTGGAAAGCGGCTGAGAAAACGGAAAAGACGTATCAATCGATCCTCCAGGATGCCAAGCGGGATGCCAAGCGTTTGACCCGCGTGGGTTCAAAACCTATAATTATCCATCCGCCGAGTTAACAGGACAACTTGCAGGGCGGAAGGGGGTGGAAGCTCCCGCTTCGGTTCCGGGTGCGCAAGACGAGGCGCCGGAATCGCGCGGTGCTACTGTGGCAGGGCGTTCAACGTCTGGGAGCCTTTGAAGCGCGCGCGAATAGCCGAATAAAGCTGCTAAAGCGTCGTCTGCTCAGACCCCGGAGTTGGCAACGCCGTAAAAACGGGGGATTTAACAGGGAATTTCCGAAAGAAAAAGCCAAGGATCGCGCGATGCGAGCCATTGGATCAGGTCATTCCCAATGGAGCGGACATAATGACACAAGAGTACATTTTCACCTCGGAATCGGTTTCGGAAGGTCACCCGGACAAAGTTGCCGACCAGATTTCCGACGGGATTCTCGACGCGATTCTATTGGAAGACCGAGCGGGTCGGGTCGCCTGCGAAACGCTCGTTTCGACGGGACTCGTCGTCATCTCGGGCGAGATCACGACGAAGGCACACATCGACTACCGGTCGATCGCCCAAGACGTCATCCGGCGGATCGGATACGACGACTCCGAAATCGGCTTCGACCACAAAAGCTGCGCGATCCTGACCGCGATCAACCGGCAGTCGCC
>JAISDL010000147.1 GCA_031264825.1 Accumulibacter sp.
CCGCTGGTCATCCTCTGGTTCGGTATCGACGAGGCGGCCAAACTCTTCCTGATTTCGCTCGGCGTTTTCTTCGTCGTCTACATCAATACCTTCCACGGAATCCGCTCGGTCGACCCGGCGCTGATCGAAATGGGCAAGAGCTACGGCCTCGATGGCTGGGGACTTTACCGAGAAATCATCCTTCCGGGTGCGCTTTCCTCGATCCTCGTCGGCGTTCGGTATGCTCTTGGCTTTATGTGGGTCCTTCTGATCGTCGCGGAGACGATTTCGGCGCAGGAGGGCATCGGTTATATGACGATGAACGCGCGCGAGTTTTTGCAGACCGACGTCGTTCTGCTCGGTATCCTGCTCTACGCGCTGCTCGGAAAGCTCGCCGACGTGGCCGCGCGCGCGCTCGAACGCTCTTGGTTGAAGTGGAATATCGCTTACTCGGCGTGATTCGGAAATGAAATCATGGACGACGCAAGGCTTTTGCTGAAAACGCTTCCTTTCGACGGTGGCGTGGAGGAGGGTACGCGATCGAAGACCGGGAACGCCGGAGTCGGCCGCGCGCGGGATCGTGCGGCGAAGGGACTCGGCGTCCGTGTCGAGGGCCTCGTCAAGCGTTTCGGCGAGCGCGAGATACTGCACGAACTGAATCTCGAAATTACGCCGGGAGAATTCGTCTCGATCGTCGGACGCAGCGGCTGCGGTAAAAGCACTTTTTTGCGTCTGCTGGCGGGTCTGGAAGAGATTTCGTCGGGACTCGTCGATTTCAGTGCATCTTCGGCGAAGGGGCGACGTGAGGATGTGCGGATCATGTTCCAGGACCCGCGCCTTCTTCCTTGGCGGACGGTGATCGAAAACATCGCGATCGGACTTTCGGGTAAGCGAAAAGAGATCGACCGACAGGCGCGCGAAGTCTTGAAGCAGGTCGGCCTCGCCGACCGCGCCGACGACTGGCCGGGGCAGCTCTCGGGCGGGCAGCGGCAGCGTGTCGCGCTGGCGCGCGCGCTGATCCATCGCCCGCGCCTTCTCCTGCTCGACGAACCGCTCGGCGCGCTCGACGCGCTCACGCGGCTCGAAATGCAGCGCCTCATCGAGAATATATGGAGGCGGCATGAATTCACCGCCATACTTGTGACGCACGACGTTACCGAGGCGACGATACTCGGAGACCGGGTTCTCCTGATCGAGGACGGGCGTGTGACCTTCGACGAAAAGGTCGGGTTGGCGCGTCCGAGGGAATACGGACAACCCGGCCTCGCGGCGCTCGGCAGCCGCGTTCTCGGGCGGATCATGTCGGTCGCTTCGATCGAGGCGCGTAACCAGATCAGGGGGAGGATCGTCGATATCCACGTCGGAAAGCCGCTCTCCGAGGTCAGCGTCGAGACGCGGGGAGGAATCATAGCGGTCGCCATTTCGAGCCGCTCGCTGAGCGAACAGCCCTTTGAACTCGGAACCGAGGTCCTCGCGTTTTTCAAGTCGAACGAAGTGATTCTGGCGACCGACGCGAACTGACGCGGCTTCGGCTCCGGCGCGCCCGTCCTTCGCGTTCCCGGCGTTTCGGCGATTATATGCTTTTCATAAAAAATTCGTTCCATTTGTTCCGCCTCTGCCGGAAACTGTGCAACGGAGAATTTTCCGTCATCTACGAAATGGAGAACAAATATGCGACGTATGTTTTTGAAAAGTTTCCTGGGCGCGTTTCTTGCCTTTGCGGTCATTGCCTTCGCACGCGCCGAATACAACCCGAAAGTCTTGCGCATCGGTTTCCAGAAGTCGGCGAGCGTTCTGACGCTGATCAAGGCGCAGGGGACGCTGGAAAAGCGTTTTTCGGAAAAAGGCGTCGAAGTGAAATGGATCGAATTCCCGGCGGGGCCGCAGATGCTCGAAGGCTTGAATATCGGCGCGATCGATATCGGCTACGTCGGAGAAGCGCCGCCGATCTTCGCACAGGCCGCCGGCGCGAACTTCGTCTACGTCGGATACGAAGGCAGTTCGCCCAAGGCCGAGGCGCTACTCGTGCAGAAGGATTCCAGGATAAGGAAGGTCGCCGACTTGAAGGGTAAAAAGGTCGCGCTCAATAAAGGTTCCAACGTTCATTATTTTCTCGTCAAGTTGCTCGAAAAGCATGGGCTGAAATACAGCGACATTCAGCCGATTTTCCTCGCGCCCGCCGACGCGCGGGCGGCCTTCGAGCGCGGCAGCGTCGACGCCTGGGTCATCTGGGATCCGTATACCGCCGCTTCGGAAAAGCAGATCGGCGCGCGCATCCTCGCGGACGCGACGGGCGTCGTGAAGAATTACGCCTACTTTCTCGCCGAGCGGACTTTTGCAACGAAGAGCGCCGACACGCTCGCGCAGTTGTTTGAAGAACTGCAAAAGCAGGGTGAGTGGATCAACGGGCACCACAGGGAAGCCTCGTTGCTCGTCGCGCCTCTGCAAGGGCTTGACGCGGATGTCGTCGAGAAAACCCTGCGGCATTTCAGCAACGTCTTCAAGCCGATCACCGATTCGGTGCTTTCCGAACAGCAAGAACTCGGCGACACGTTTTTCGAACTGAAACTGATTCCGAAGGCGATCAAGGTAAAGGACGCCCTGCCTTGATCCGCGCTTTATACCACACGAGGTGATTTCAATGGGTTTGTTATCTGAAAAGACACGGCGTGTCATCGCGCTTTTTGCGGGTGTCATGCTCCTTGCGGGAGGCTTCGCGTTCCCGGCGCACGCGCAGTCGCAAGCGCAGTTCAGGATCGGCTACCAGAAATACGGGACGCTCGTCCTGCTCAAAGCGCAAGGGACGCTGGAAAAACGTCTCGCGCCGCACAAAATCGAAGTCAAATGGACCGAGTTCCCGGCGGGTCCCGTCATGCTCGA
The DNA here is from genome assembly GCA_031264825.1 of Accumulibacter sp. Taxonomy (GTDB): domain Bacteria; phylum Pseudomonadota; class Gammaproteobacteria; order Burkholderiales; family Rhodocyclaceae; genus Propionivibrio. Next base: position 2,860 of record JAISDL010000147.1, read on the forward strand.
AGGCTTGAACGTCGGGTCGATCGACCTTGGGCAGGTGGGTGAAACACCGCCGATTTTCGCACAGGCGGCCGGTGCCGACCTCGTCTATGTCGGCTTTGAGCCTCCAGAACCCGAAGGCGAAGCGATCGTCGTCAAGAAGGATTCGGCGATCAAAACCGTCGCCGAGTTGAAAGGGAAAAAAGTCGCCCTCAACAAGGGGTCGAACGTCCATTATCTGCTTGTAAAGCAGTTGGAAAAAGCCGGCCTGCGTTACCTGGACATCGACGTTTCGTTTCTCCCGCCCGCCGACGCGCGCGCGGCTTTCGAGCGCGGAAGCGTCGACGCCTGGGTCATTTGGGACCCTTTCCTCGCCGCAGCGCAGAAGCAGTTGGGCGCGCGCGTCCTCGCGGACGGGAAGGGCGCCGTGAATAATACTTCGTTCTATCTTGCCTCGCGCGCGTACGCCGAAAAAAATCCCAAGGTAATCGACGTCGTCCTCGAAGAACTCGCAAGGCTCGACGAATGGGCGAGGAACAACCGCAAAGACGTCGCGGCGCTCCTCGGTTCGTACATCGGGATCGAAAAATCGATCGCCGAACTTTCGGTTTCGCACAACAGCTACGGCGTGAAGCCGATCGACGATACCGTTCTCGAACAGCAGCAACAAATCGCCGATACCTTCTTCGATCTGAAGTTGATTCCGAAAGCGGTCAAAGTCCGCGATGCAGTGCTCAAAAAGCGCTGATCTGGAGGGAGCTTCGGCGGCACGAAGGCGTCCGGGAAAAATTCCGGGCGCCGCTTTTTTTGAAGGGATCGAATAAAAATGACACCAGAATACATTTTCACCTCGGAATCGGTTTCGGAAGGACACCCGGACAAAGTTGCCGACCAGATTTCCGACGGGATTCTCGACGCGATTCTATTGGAAGACCGCGCGGGTCGGGTCGCCTGCGAAACGCTCGTTTCGACGGGACTCGTCGTCATCTCGGGCGAGATCACGACGAAGGCGCACATCGACTACCGGTCGATCGCCCAAGACGTCATCCGGCGGATCGGATACGACGACTCCGAAATCGGCTTCGACCACAAAAGCTGCGCGATCCTGACCGCGATCAACCGGCAGTCGCC
>JAISDL010000026.1 GCA_031264825.1 Accumulibacter sp.
ATTCTCAGCATCCTGACGCTGGGGATTTATTCGGCGTGGGCGAAGGTGCGGCGCGAGCAGTATTTCCATCGAAACACGCTCCTCGACGGCAGCGGTTTCGACTATCACGGCAGGCCGACCGCGATCCTCAAGGGGCGCCTCATCGCCTACGGCCTGTTCGTCGCGCTCGGCCTCCTGAAGAATTTCCTTCCTTCGTTTTACATTTACGCCTTGATCGCCGTCACGCCGATCGCACCGTGGCTGCTCGTCCGCTCTTTCGCTTTTCGCGCGCGCAATTCTTCGTATCGCGGCCTGCACTTCAATTTCCACAGCACCTACCGCGAGTGCCTGAACACCTTCCTGCCCTACCTCATTCTTTTCGTCGGCACCGCATTCCTTGCGAACTACGCGACGAACGAGGTGATAAGCGCCGGGGGAAGTGATTTTACGACGGCGCAATTCGTGATGATCCTCTCCCCCACCCTCGCGTTCGCGCTCGCGTTTCCGGCGATGTATTGCGCTCTCAAGCGCTTTCAACTCAACAATCTTTCGTTCGGCGATTCGCTTTTCAAAACGAAGATATGGCCACGCGCCTTTTACGCGATTTTTCTTCGCGCGGCCCTGATCGCCATCGTTTTCTTGGTCATCTTCATTGTCTGCCTCGGCATCTTGACCGAGAAAGTGATGGGAGGAGCCAAGTCTGCAAACGCGTCGGGCCCTTTTTTCATCATGTTCACCATGACGCTGCTGTATCTCGTCTTCCTGGGCAGCTTCCTTGCGTACTACCAGTCGCGCACGGCGAACTTCGTGTGGAACAACACGGCGCTCGACAGGCATTGCTTCGTCAGCACGCAGACCTTCAAGGGGCTGTTCGCGCTGACCGCGGCCAATTGGATTTTCACGATGCTGACGCTGGGGCTTTACTGGCCGTGGGCGAAAGTCCGCCTCGCCGCGTACCGCGCGCGGAATACCGTGCTTGTCACCGAAGGCGGACTCGACGACTTCGTCGGCAAGGTCTCCGAGGAGACGCGCGCGACGGGTGAGGAAATCCTCGACGCCTTCGACTTCGACATTTCGCTCTAGGAGCAAAAGCGCCCACGATGAACGACACTCCCGACCTCTTCGACGATTTACCGCTCACGAACGATACACCCAAGGTCCCCGAAACTACCAACGCTACCGACGACGACAGCGTCCTCCTGCACAAATCGGCCGAGCGCGACTACCTCGAATACGCGATCGCCGTCGTCAAAGGGCGCGCGCTGCCGGACATCCGCGACGGGCAGAAACCCGTACAGCGCCGCGTACTCTACGCGATGCGCGAACTCGGCCTCTCGGCGGGCGCGAAACCCGTGAAATCGGCGCGCGTCGTCGGCGACGTCATCGGTAAATTCCACCCGCACGGCGACGTGTCGGCGTACGACGCGATGGTACGGATCGCGCAGGATTTTTCGCTGCGCTACCCGCTCGTCGACGGTCAGGGGAACTTCGGTTCGCGCGACGGCGACAACGCGGCGGCGATGCGCTACACCGAGGCGCGGCTGAAACCGATCGCCGAACTTCTGCTCAACGAAATCGACGAAGGGACGGTCGACTTTCGCTCCAATTACGACGGCGCGTTCGACGAACCGGCTTTTTTGCCCGCGCGTCTGCCCTTTGGCTTGCTGAACGGCGCGTCGGGGATCGCCGTCGGCATGGCGACCGAAATCCCGCCGCACAACTTAAGCGAGGTCGCGCGCGCCGCCGCCGCGCTCGTCGAAAATCCCGACCTCTCCCTGGAAGAACTCCTCCGCTTCATTCCGGGGCCGGATTACCCCGGAGGCGGGCAGATCATCTCGCAGGCGTCCGAGATCGCCGCCGCGTACGCGACCGGGCGCGGCAGCTTGCGCGTTCGCGCGCGCTATGCGTTCGAGGAGATGGCACGCGGCGCGTGGCAGCTCGTCGTCAGCGCGCTGCCGCCGGGGGTTTCGGCCGCGCGCGTCCTCTCCGAAATCGGCGCGATTCTGAACCCCCAGCTTCGCTCGGGGAAAAAAAGCGCCGAGCAATCGGCGGCGCAACTCAAAGCGCTCTTCGCGTCGCAGGTCGAGCGCGCGCGCGACGAATCCGACAAGGACGAAGCCGTGCGCCTCGTCTTCGAGCCGCTCAATTCACGCATCGACCGCGAAGAATTCGCCGCGATGCTGCTCGCGCATACGAGCCTCGAAATCAATGCGCCGATCAACCTCGTCGCCGTCGGACTCGACGGTCGGCCTTGCCAGAAAACGTTGCGCGAAACGCTCGACGAGTGGCGCCGCTTCCGGATCGAGACGGTACGCCGCCGCACCGCGCACCGCCTCGCGCGCACCGACGACCGCATCCACATCAACGAAGGCCGCCACATCGTCTTTCTGCATATCGACGAGGTCATCCGCATCATCCGCGCGTCGGACGAACCCAAGCCGCGCCTCATCGAGCGCTTCGGGCTTTCCGAACGCCAAGCCGAAGACATCCTCGAAATCCGCTTGCGCCAGTTGGCGCGGCTTGAAGGCTTTCGGATCGAACAGGAGCTTCAGAAGCTGCGCGCCGAAAAAGCCGAACTCGAAAAACTCCTCGCGAGCGAGTCGCGCCTCCGCCGGCTCGTCGTGCGCGAAATCGAAGCCGACGCGGCAAAATACGCCGACGCGCGACGGACGCTCATCGAACCCGCTTCGACGATCACGCGCCAGGAAGCCGCGACGGTCGCGGACGAGCCGGTCACGCTGATCGTCTCGGCGAAGGGCTGGGCGCGCGCGCGCCAAGGACACGCGATCAAGCTCGACAGCGTCGCGTACAAGGACGGCGATTCTCCGGGGTCGGCGTGGGAATGCCGCTCGATAGACGCGCTCGTGATCCTCTCGACCGAAGGACGCGCCTTTACCGTGCCGATCGCCGCGCTCCCCGACGGTCGGGGTCTCGGCGCGCCGCTCGCGTCTTTCGTCGATCTGGGCGGCGGAAAGATCGCGCACGTCTTCACCGGAAAACCCGAAGACGAATGGCTGATCGCCAAGTCTTCGGGTTACGGTTTCATCTGCGCTTTCGGCGACCTGCTTTCGCGCCAAAAGAGCGGGAAAACCTTCCTGACGGTCGAGGACGGCGCATTGATCCTCCCGCCTTCGCGCGTCGACGGAAAAGACCACGTCGCCGCGCTCTCCGGCGACGGTCGCCTGCTCGTCTTTCCGCTCGAACAGATGAAACGGCTTTCCGGCGGCAAGGGCGTACAGATCATCGGCTTGAAGGCCGGAGAAACGCTCG
>JAISDL010000096.1 GCA_031264825.1 Accumulibacter sp.
GCCATGAAAACGCGCCGACGCCTGCCGAAACGCCGGTAACCCCCTTCATTTCCCCCTTATCAGGGGGAATGGATTACCGTATTCGCGGGTTCTTGGTGGGGTTTCGTCACTCCGGCGGCAACGCCGCCGCTAATCGATCTGATTCCTGTCTCCTGATTCCTGATACCTGACTTGCGCTTCGCGCAAGCGAGACGTTGGGCATCGCTGCGCTCACCCCAACCTATGATTCAGGGATCAGATGTCAGGTATCAGGGATCAGATGAAAACTGATCGGTATTTTGTTGATTCTTCTCCGGCCAATGGCCGCAAGAATTCTCTGTCTCCCGACATCTGTCTCCTGTCTCCTGATCCCGGCTTATTTCGACTCCCGCGGCAGCGGGCTGAAGACGACGGGAACCCAGGTATAGGATTTGCCGTCCTGGCGAATGTGGCCGATCCCCGGAAAAGGCAGGTGCATTCCGGCGACGAGGAGTTTTTCTTTGGCAACCGCTGCGAAAACCCTCTTTCGGGAGGCGATCGCTTGTTTCGGGTCGTTGTCGAAATCGACGCTCACTTCGGGGAGTGAAAACTGGATCGCGTGGTTATGCACGAGGTCGCCGAGAATCAGAAGTTTTTCGCCCCGGCTTTCGAGCATATAGCTCGTGTGCCCCGGTGTGTGGCCGAAGGTATTCATCGCGCGGATACCGGGCTGGATTTCCTGTTCGCCGGCGAAAACTTTCCATTGCCCGCTCTCGATGTAGGGCGTGGCCGCGTTTTTCGCCATGCTGAAGAAGGGTTTGGCACCGTCGGGCGCCCTTGCGGCGGTTTCGCGGTCGAGCCAGAAATCGTTCTCGCCTTCAGACGACCAAATATCGGCGTTGACGAAAACGCGTTGTCCGTCGGGTGTGGCGAGGCCGTTGACGTGGTCGCCGTGCAGGTGGGTGAGCAGGACGACGTCGACCTGTTCCGGCGTATAACCCGCCGCCTTCAGGTTGTCGACGATGTTGCCGAGATCGGGGCCGAAGAGCTTCGCGGCACCGGCGTCGACGAGGACGAGTTTGCCGCCGACGTTGATGAGGAAAGCGTTGACGGCGCTTTGCAGCGCCGGCCCTTCGAGGAAAAAGCGCGCGAGCTGTTTCTCGATTTCCTTGACGGGTGCGTTCTTGAACAACTTGGCGTCGATAGTCGTCGGGCCGTCGTAAAGCGCGGTAACCTGAAAATCGCCGACCGCAATGCGGTAAAAGCCGGGTGCTTGCAGGCGCGCGGGCGGCGCTTCGGCGAGCGACACGGCCGAGAGCAGAGCGAAAATCGCGCCAACGAAGAAGCTGTTTACGCGGCGGGTCAAGCGGGAACGATCCATGATATTCATGATTCCTCCAGTCGTTTGCAAAGGGTTCGGGTACGCGGTGTTTCAAAAAAGCCCGTCGGTGGAAGTATAGACGAATAAACGAAGAGCCGCGCCGAGAGAATCGGTTTGCGCTCGCGCTTACGTGTGGCACGTTCCGGGCGTTCTTCGCTTTCTTTTTCTCTCTTCGCGCTCAAAAACGCCAATCAGCGATTCGCCAATTTCAGATTTGGCAGACAGTGTCTGCTGAATTGACGGCGCGCAGACTGGGTTCAAAAGCCTGTTGGAGCGCTACTCGTCCGCTTCGAGCATTTCTATTGGGCAGACAGTGACTGCCCTTTTTCAGATTCGCTAATCAGTGATTGGCGAATTTCGCTTTGCGGGTTCAGTTTCTTCCCGTCCACCTGGATCACCCTCACTCGTATTCGGCGCGAGGAGCCTGAAAATCCCCGTCACGTTGATTTTCCCCGGCGAAGACGTGTTCCTCCTCGAACTCCTCGACCCACTCAGCCAATTTGCGCTGCAAGAGAGCCTTGTCGGGGAGATAAAGGCTGTACGCCGAGGCATAGATATTGCTGTCCTCCGGCAGGGTGAGTTCGACGACGTTGTCGTTCTTTTTGCTGCACAGGAGGATGCCTATCGTCGGCTTTTCAAATGTCCGTTTGACGTAGCGGTCAAAGTAATTGACGTACATCAGCATCTGTCCCAAGTCTTGGTGTTTCAGTTCGGCAACTTTGAGGTCGATGAGGACATAGCATTGGAGCAGACGGTTGTAAAAAACGAGGTCTACATAGAACGACTTCTCGTCAAAGGAGAATCGCTTCTGGCGAGCCTCGAACAAGAAACCCTTACCCAGTTCCAGCAGGAACTTCTGGAGGTTGTCTATCAGAGCTTGTTCCAAATCTGACTCGCTGTATTCGGCACGTTCCTCAAGCCCCGTAAACTCCAACACATAAGGTGACTTGAAGATGTCGCGCGGGCTTTCGATGGTATGACCTTCGTTCGCCAAAGCCATAAGCTTGTCTTGGTCGCGGGACAGCCCAAGCCGCTCGTAGAGCGAACTGCCGACCTGACGCCGCAACTGCCTGACCGACCACTGCTGGCTCGTCGCTTCGATTTCGTAAAAACGGCGGGCGGCATCGTTTTCGATTCGCATCAAAATTTGGTAATGCGACCAGCCCAATTTGAATTGGGCAGACAGTGTCTGCCCTTTTTGCGCAGTTGCGTCAAATACGCCAATCAGCGATTCGCCAATTTGAGATTCAGCAGACGGTGTCTGCTGAATTGACGGCACGTAGACTTGGTAAAATTTTCTTATGCTTTTCAGGTTTACAACCGAAAAACCCCGCCCGTACTGCTCGGTAAGGTATTCGGACAGACCCTTTATCAGGCTTGCGCCGTATTTCGCCCGCTTTTGTCCCTGCTGTTCACGCTCCACAATCAAACGTCCGATTTCGTAATAGGCCGTGACAATCGTGGCGTCCAACTGCTGTTTGGCAAACTGGCGAGCCACCGCGAAGAGGTCGGCAACCTGCTTGTAAAACTCCGTATCGTCGCCTTGTATAGTTCCGGCTAATTTCTTCCCATCCACCTGTATCACCCTCACATTCGTATTCGGCGCGAAGAGGCTGGCATCGTCGTTCAGAAACCTGTTGAACCGCTATTCCTCCGCTTCGAGCGATTTTAACGCGTAGAGTTCTTCGAGCGCTTCTTTCGGCGAAAGGTCGTCGGGGTAGATGAGGGCGAGGCGTGCGAGTGCCGGGGGTTTGGCTTCGGGCGCGCGTGGGCGTTCGGGAAGGCGTTGCAGCGGGGCGAAGAGGTCGGGCTGTATCGAGTCGATCGACGCGGCGCGCTCCTCGAATTCGCGCAGTTTGCGCTTCGCTTCGCGGACGACGGGGTTGGGGATTCCCGCGAGCGCGGCGACCTGGATTCCGTAGCTCTGGTTGGCCGGCCCTTCTTCGACGGCGTGGAGGAAGACGATCTTTTCGGCGTGCTCGACCGCGTCGAAGTGGATGTTCGCGAGTCCGGCGAATTCGCCGGAAAGCAGCGTCAGTTCGAAATAGTGCGTGGAAAACAGCGTCAGCGAGCCGTTCTTTTCGACCAGGTGGCGGCAGATCGCGAACGCGAGCGCCATCCCGTCGAACGTCGAGGTGCCGCGCCCGACTTCGTCCATCAAGACGAGGCTGTTCGGCGTCGCGTTGTGGAGGATCGCCGCCGATTCGGTCATTTCGACCATGAAGGTCGAGCGACCCGACGCGAGGTCGTCGGACGCGCCGATGCGCGTGAAAATCCGGTCGATCGGGCCGAAGAGCGCGCGGCGTGCCGGGACGAAACTTCCGACGTAGGCGAGCAGCGCGATGAGCGCCGTTTGGCGCATGTAGGTCGATTTCCCGCCCATGTTCGGGCCGGTGATCAGGAGCAGCCGCCGGTCGGCGGAGAGGCGAACGTCGTTGGGGATGAAGGATTCTCCGTCGGGCATCGTATTCTCGACGACGGGGTGGCGTCCGCCTTCGATGACGAGGCTGGTTTCGGCAACGAATTCGGGTCGGCAGTAATTCTTCGAGAGCGCGATGTCGGCAAACGCCGCGAGGAGGTCGAGATGCGCCGCGGCGCGGGCGACTTCCTGCAGGGCCTCCAATTCCGGCTGGAGCGCGGTGAGCAAGTCGTCGTAAAGCTGTTTTTCAAGCGCGAGCGCGCGGTCCTGCGCCGAGAGCGCCTTGTCCTCGAAAGCCTTGAGTTCCGGCGTGATATAGCGTTCGGCGTTCTTGAGCGTTTGCCGCCGCCGGTAGTCGTCGGGGACACGCGCGGCGTTCGCGTGCGTGACCTCGATGTAAAAGCCGTGAACGCGGTTGTACTCGACCTTCAGGCCGGGGATTCCGGTACGCTCGCGTTCGCGCGTTTCGAGCTTGATCAAAAAGGAACCGCAATCGTCGTTGATGTGGCGCAGTTCGTCGAGTTCGGCGTCGTAGCCGGGCGCGATGACGCCGCCGTCGCGGATCAGCGCCGCGGGTTCCGGGAAGATCGCGCGGACGAGGAGCGCGCGCGTCTGCCCCGGCTCGGCGAGGCCGGAGCGGATTTTTTGCAGCAAGGGCGCGGGCGCGTCGTCGAGGAGCGAGCGCAAGCCGGGGAGGCGGCTCAAGCTATCGCGCAGGCTCGCAAGTTCGCGTGGCTTCGCGCTGAACAGGGCGATGCGCCCCGCGATGCGTTCGACGTCGGCGAAACCGCGCAGGCTCTGCCGTATTTTTCCGAGCGACGCTCCGTCGAGCAGGGATTGGACGGCGTCGTGACGCGCGGCGGCAAGTTCGGGCGCGCGCCGGGGGTGGTGGAGCGCGTGGCGCAACGCGCGGGAACCCATCGACGTGACGCAGACGTCGAGCAGGCTGAATACGGTCGGCGACGGCTGTCCGCGCAGCGTTTCGGTCAATTCGAGGTTGCGTCGCGTCGCGGCGTCGAGTTCGATATACAGGTCGTCGTGCTCGACGACGAGCGCGCGGACGTGCGGAAGCGCGCGCGTCTGCGTCGCCTGCGCGTAGCGCAGGAGCGCGCCGGCGGCGGCGATCGCCGGACGCAGCCGGTCGGCGCCGAAGCCCGAGAGCGACGCGGTTTGGAAGTGCGCGCAAAGCTCGCGCTCGGCGGTTTTTACGTCGAAATGCCAGTCGGGTTGCCGCGTGATCGAGGTTTCCGGCGTGAAGGGAAGCTCCTGGCTCTCGGCGACGACGAGTTCCGCCGGGCGGATGCGTTCCATGATCGCGGCGAATTTGTCGCGCGGAACTTCGGCGACGCGGAATTCGCCGCTCGCGAGATTCAGCCACGCGAGTCCGGCGAGGCGCGCCGTGACGACGACGGCAAGCACGGGCGCGTCGCGTTTGTCGTCGAGTAGCGCGGCGTCGGTCAGCGTTCCGGGCGTGACGATGCGCGAGACGGCGCGTTCGATGAGTCCCCTGCCCACCGCCGGGTCTCCGACCTGCTCGCAGATGACGGCCGATTTTCCGAGCTTCACGAGTTTTGCGAGGTATTGCTCGACCGCGTGGTAGGGAACACCCGCCATCTTGATCGGCGTCCCGGCGTCGCGGCCGCGCGTCGTCAGGGTAATGTCGAGCAGCGCGGCGGCTTTTTCGGCGTCGTCGAAAAACAGTTCGTAAAAGTCGCCCATCCGGTAAAAGAGCAGAAGGTCCGGGTACTGCGCTTTGATGCTCAGATAGTGTTGCATGACGGGAGTATGCCTCCCGATTTCTTGCGTTGTTGCGTTCATTCGAGTACTGCCAGGGGGGTCAGACGGAGAGCGCGGGGGTTCCGTGTTTTTGGATGATCTGGAGGATTTGCGCGAAGATTTTCGGTGTGCCGGCGACGAGATTGCCGTTTTTCAGGTACGCGCCGCCGCCCGACAGGTCGCTGACGAGGCCGCCGGCTTCGAGGATGAGCATGCAGCCCGCCGCCATGTCCCAGGGGCAGAGGCCGAATTCCCAGAAAGCGTCGAGGCGGCCGCACGCCACGTACGCGAGGTCGAGCGAAGCGGCGCCGGGGCGGCGGATCCCCGAAGTTTTTCCGGTCAATTCCCTGAAAATGTTCATATAGGCGTCGAGGTGGTCGAATACCTTGAACGGAAAGCCCGTTCCGATCAGCGATTTTTCGAGATGGAGACATTTGCTGACGCGGATTCGGCGCGCGTTCAGATAGGCGCCGTCGCCCTTGGCGGCGGTGAACATCTCGTTTCGCAGCGTGTCGTAGACGAGGCCCAGCGTGAGCTGTCCCCGGTGCGCAAGCGCGATCGAAATGGCGTATTGGGGAAATCCGTGGATGAAATTCGTCGTTCCGTCGAGCGGATCGATAATCCATTGGTATTCGCTGCCCGAATCCTTTCCGGCAAAAGCCCCGGATTCTTCTGCTAGAATCCCGTAGTCGGGGTAGGCTTCGCGCAGGATTTCGATGATGGCGTTTTCGGCGGCCTTGTCTATCTCGGTGACGAAGTCGCGTTGCTGTTTTACCGTGATCTTGAGGTGTTCGACGTCTTGCGAGGCGCGGTTGATGATCTGGCTCGCGCGGCGCGCGGCCTTGACCATGATATTCATGGCGGGGTGCATCAGGGCGGAGGACATGGTTTCTTCTTCAAAACTTTCAAAATTCGCCGGAAGGCAGTGCGTCGATTCGCGTCCGGCGCGGCGGCGTTCGACAGGCTTGGATGTGTTGAGTGAATCCAGTATTTTAATATGAATGGCACGAACCGGGCTGAATCCTTGCGCGCTTTAAGCGCTTTGCGCTCTTCGTACCCCCCGTGCGCGCGGCTCGACGCGATTCGCGTCGTTCTTTCCAGACCGAGTCATCCGGGGAACATCGGCGCGGCGGCGCGCGCGATGAAGACGATGGGGCTCTCCCGCCTTTCGCTCGTCGCTCCCGAAAGATTCCCGCACCCCGACGCGGTCGCGCGTTCCGCAGGCGCGGAAGACCTCCTCGACGCCGCTGAAATCTTCCCGACGACACTCGATGCGCTCGGGGAAACGGTTTTCGCGTTTGCCGTGACCGCGCGTCCCCGCAGGCTCGGCCCGGAATCGGTCAGCGCGCGCGACGCGGCTCTCGAAGCGCTGGCGGTCGCCGAGCGCGGCGACGTCGCGTTTTTCTTCGGCAACGAGACTTCGGGACTGTCGAACGAAGACCTCATGCGCTGCCAGCGCGTCGTCTACATTCCGGCGAACCCCGAGTATTCGTCGCTGAACCTGGGCGCTGCGGTCCAAGTGCTCTGTTACGAATTGCGCTGCGCCGTCCTCGGCGCCTCCCGGTCTCCCGCCCTCGGCGCTTTTTCAGCCTCCGCTTCGCCCGCCGCGCATATCTCCGACGTCGAGCGCTTCTACGAACACCTCGAATCGGTGATGACCGAGACGGGCTTTCTCGACCCCGCGCAGCCGCGCCGTCTGCTGCCGAAGCTGCGCCGCCTCTTCGGACGCGCGCGGCTCGAACGCGACGAAGTCAATATCTTGCGCGGGATTCTCGACGCGGTCGAAAAAAGGATACGACACCCATGACCTTTGCTCAAATACTCAAAATCGTCTTCAAATTCATCTTCAAATTGGCCATTGGACTGGCACTGATCTACATCGCCTTTTGGGGCTTTGTGGCAACTACCTTTACCGGGGGACGCTTTGATATCAGCTTGTATTCTTTCGCGGCGCTCGCCACCCTCGGCGCCTACTTCGGGCTGGCGTTCGCACAGCGGAAAAAGCGCGTGCTCGTCGCCTACGCCGGCTGCATCGTCATATTTTTATCCGTCTTCGGCGTACACAAACACCTCGTTTACAAGGACGCGCAGGTTCCCGTCGTTGCGAATGACATCGACTTTGGGAAATACAGGCCTTTCTCGGAGAACGTATCGCGCCTGCCGCAAGCGCCGACACTTAAAATAAGAGACGACATCCCCGTCCTCGACGGCGCGTTGGCGCTCTACCCGCTTTACGCGGCGTACGCGACGGCACTTTACCCCGAACGCGACTATTCCATAAGGATGCGTTACAATCACAGGACCCAAACATCTTTCGGTTTTTACGATGGCGGGTATTACGAGAACGACCGGGGACGGGATCGCAAAAAAGAAGAAAAAAACTCTCATCAAGTCCATTTCACGAACACGATCGACGGCTTCAAAGGGCTTTTGGATGGTCGCGTTGATATCTTCTTCATGGCCGAGCTTTCCGAAGAGCAAAAGAAGATGGCCGAGGAAAAAGGCGTCAAGTTGAAATACACGCCGCTCGGAAAGGAAGCCTTCGTCTTCTTCGTCAACGCGAAGAACCCCGTCGATGATCTGAGCCGGGAGCAGATCCGGGCGGTTTATTCGGGAAAGATCACGCGCTGGGACGATTTGGGCGGTCGCGGCGCGATCAGGGCTTTTCAGAGAAACGAGAATTCGGGCAGCCAGAGCGCGTTTCTCCGGGTCATGCGAGGTGCGCCGCTGACCAAGCCGCCGACCGTCGAGCGGAACGGTTCGATGGGCGGGATCATCGACGTCGTCGCGGACTACAAGAACCACGAAAACGCGATCGGATTCTCGTTCCGCTACTTCACGAACGTGATGGTCAGGAACGACCAGATCAAGCTTTTGAAAATCGACGGCGTCGCGCCAACGGTGGAGAATATCCGCAACGGAAGCTACCCGCTCGCCGCGCCGTACTACGCGATCACCCGCGAGGACACGAAGAACCCGAACGTCCCGAAAATGCTCAAATGGTTCGTCTCCGAGCAGGGACAAGCGCTTACGAGAAAGGTGATGGAAGACTGAGGACAGAGGGCAGGGATCAGGGATCAGATGAAAACAGGGAGTGTGG
>JAISDL010000025.1 GCA_031264825.1 Accumulibacter sp.
GTCAAACTCCTGGCGCTCACAGAAGACGAACGAGCGCGGATGCTGGCCGACTCACGAGAAAAGCTACGCCGCGACATCTCCGCGCAAGTACGCGCGGGAGAAATGCGCGGATGGGAAGAAGGTCTGGAGGAAGGTTGGGAAAAAGGCTTGGGAAAAGGCCGTGAAGAAGGCCGTGAAGAAGGCCGTGAAGAAGGTCTGGAAGAGGGGCTGGAAAAGGGGCTGGAAGAAGGAAAACGCGCGGTAGCCCGGAGTCTCATCAATCTCGGTCATTCGGTGGACGTGGTCGTTCAGGCCACGGGACTGTCGCGAGAAGTCGTCCAGTCCCTGTTGCACTGACTCAGGAGACAGAAGACGGGAGACAGGAGACAGATAAAACCCGATTTCAACCGCGAAAGGCGCGAAAGACGCGAAAGTCTTTGTAGGGGCACGGCGTGCCGTGCCCAATCGGCGGTATAGGTTTAGGCGGTATAGGTTGGCGGTGAGCGTAGCGAACCCCAACGATTCCGCAGGCGCATGAATGATGTGATAAGGCGGGTTGGAAATGGAATCAAACCCGAAACCCTGGGCACGCCCCGCCGTGCCCTTCCGGTGGGATGGTATTCCGCGTGGGGTTTCGTCACTCCGGCGGCGAAGCCGCCGCTGACTGATCTGATTCCTGTCTCCTGATTCCTGATCCCTGAAGTGGCTTGCGCTTCGCGCAAGCGAGGTGTTGGGCATCGCTGCGCTCACCCCAACCTATGCACGCTGGGAGTGTGGGCATCTTGCCCGCCTCGTGGATTTTTCTCCGGCGGCGAAGCCGCCGCTGACCGATCTGATTCCTGATACCTGACATCTGATACCTGGCCGTTAAAACGGCGGAACGTCGGTGGGCTTGCCGAACTTCTTCGCCGTCAATTCGCGCACGGCCGTTTCGACGATCGTCGTGATTCCGGCTTCGAGTTCTTCGGTCGTATTCAAAAGGACGGCTTCGAGCAGCGTCGGGAGTTCGTAGGAAAAGCGTTTTTTGACGGCTTCGACGATTTCGGCCGTCAGCGCTTGGTCGTGCGCCGCATCGACGCGCGCGCGCGCGTCGCGCGCGGCCTGCGTTTCGGAAGAGACGACCTCGGTCAGGATCGGCAGGTCTTCGTCGCCGCTTGTCTGCGCGTCGTCGGACAGCGCTTTCCTGCTCGGAGAGGACGGTTTTTTCGCGTGGATTTTCCGCGCGCCGGCGGGGGGCGAAGGATCAGGCATCAGCGTTTCTCCTGAAGGTCGAAGTACTCGACCGCGTAACCACGGTCTTTATAGAATCGGGCGCGTTCGCGGCCCGCGCTTTTTTCTTCGTCGGACCGCCCGACGACTTCGACGAGGCTGTCGAATTCCGCAAAGCCGGGGGGCGGCGTGTCCGAGAGGTTGAGCATCCGGTCGGTTTGCCGGCGCGACTCGGTCGAAGCGGCGATGAGTACCGGCGTTTGGTCGGCGAGCGGCGACGACGCATCGACGTGCGGAACGAAACCCGTCGCGGGAACGGCCCAGAGCTGCTGGTGGATCGCGTTGGCGATCGCCGCGTCGGGCGCATAGATGAACATTTGCTTTTTTTGCCGGTAAGCGCCGGCGACGAGGGCCGCCGACGCGGCGATCCGGTCGGGCGCGTTGAAATAAAAGAATACGCGCGTCAAAGCGCTTTCCCCGCGCGAGAGAGGAGGAAATGCGTCAGCAGCGGGACAGGGCGCCCGGTCGAACCCTTCTCGACGCCCGACTTCCACGCGGTTCCGGCGATGTCGAGGTGCGCCCACTTGTATTTTTCGGTGAAACGCGACAGAAAGCACGCGGCGGTGATGCTGCCGGCCGGACGGCCGCCGATGTTCGCCAGGTCCGCGAAATTGCTTTTGAGCGATTCGCGGTAATCGTCCCAGAGCGGCAGTTGCCACACGCGGTCGAAGGATTCGCGCCCCGCCGACGCGAGGTCGAGCGCGAGCCTGTCGTTGTTGGAAAAAAGTCCGGTCGCGACGTGCCCCAGCGCGACGACGCAGGCGCCGGTCAGCGTGGCGACGTCGATCACGATTTCGGGGTTGAAGCGCTCGGCGTAGGTCAGCGCGTCGCAAAGGATCAGGCGTCCCTCGGCGTCGGTGTTGAGGATTTCGATCGTTTGCCCCGACAGCGAGGTGACGATGTCGCCGGGCCGGCTCGCGCCGCCTCCGGGGAGGTTTTCCGCCGCCGGAACGATGACCGTCAGGTTCAGCGACAGCTTCATCCGCGCGACGGAAAGCAGCGTCCCGAGCACGCTTGCGGCGCCGGACATGTCGAATTTCATCTCGTCCATGCCTTCGCCGGGTTTCAGGGAGATTCCGCCCGAGTCGAAGGTGATTCCCTTGCCGACGAGGACGATCGGCCGCCCCCCGGCCTTCCCGCCCTCATAAGCGAGGACGATGAATTTCGGCGGCTCGTGCGAGCCTTGCGCGACCGAGAGCAGCGCATTCATTCCGAGCTTTTTCATGTCGTCGCGTTCGAGCACGCGGCAAGCGAGACCGTGTTCCTCGGCGAGGCGCAGCGCGCTTTCCGCAAGGTGGGTCGGCGTGCAGACGTTGCCGGGGAGGTTGCCGAGCGTCCGCGCGAAGGCGACGCCGTCGGCGATCGCCTGACCCTGCGCGAGGGCGTCGTCGAGCTTTCTCGAATCTTCGGAAGGCGCGGCGAGGAAGGAAATCTTTTTGAGCGCGGGCGCGTCCGCCGCGTTTTTCTTGAATTGGTCGAAGCGGTAAAGAGCGTCACGGACGTTGATCACGGCCTGACGGATTTTCCAGGCGGCGGAGCGCTTGACGAGCGGAAAGCCGGAGAGCGCGAAGGCGGCTTCCTTTGCGCCCGACGCAATGATCGCTTTGACGGCGTTCCGTATCGACGCCATGAATTCTTTTTCACCGAAATCGTTTCTCCGCCCCAGGCCGACGAGCAGCAGGCGCTCTGCCCTGAAAGCGGGGACGTCGCGCAAAAAGAGCGTCGAACCGAACTTGCCGTTCATGTCCCCGCGCTTCAAAACGCCCGAGAGATAAGCCCCGGAAAGCTTGTCGATCGCCCGCGCGGCGTCGCTCGGTTCGCGCGGCTCGAAGACGCCCACGACGACGCAGGGGCCACGTTGTTTCTCCGGGTGTGTGGTTTTTATGCTAAATTCCATCGATTGTTCCTTTTTTCGCCGCCGTTTATTCCGATACTTCGTTAAAGCCAAAAAAAAATGATCTTCCAGTACGCGGCTCGGCGAGAGTTTACGCAATCAGCGGCCGGGGTGTTCGTCGCGCTTTTCGCCATCCTGTTGACGACGCAGTTGATCCGCCTGCTCGGCGAGGCCGCGCAAGGCTCGATCGCGCCCGAAGCCGTCGTCGCGCTCCTGGGATTTTCCGCGTTGAATTATATCCCCGCGCTGCTTTCACTGTCTTCGTTCATCGCCATCCTCCTGTCGATCTCGCGCAGCTACCGCGATTCCGAGATGATCATCTGGTTCTCGTCGGGGCTTCCCCTGACGGCGTGGATACAACCGGTGCTCGTGTTCACCTTCCCGCTGATCGCGGCGATCGCCGGACTCTCGCTCTTCGTTTCCCCGTGGGCGCTGTCGCAGAGCGCCGAGTACCGCGACACGCTCGGCGCGCGCCGCGACGCCGGACAGGCGTCCCCCGGCGTTTTCCAGGAGTCGTCGAACGGCGAGAATGTCGTTTTCGTCGAGGCGCTCGCCGAAGACGAGACCTCGGTCAAGAATGTCTTCGCGACGTCGTCGAAGGGCCGGACGAAGCGGATTACCGTCGCCGCGACGGGGCATCAGGAAGTCGCCGAAAACGGAGACCGCTTCCTCGTCCTCGAAAACGGCTACCGCTATGAACTCACCCCCGGAACGCCCGAATACCGCGTCATGGAATACGCGAGCTACGCGATCCGAATGGAGACGAAGGAGGCGCGCGGGATTCAGCGGACGATCCGAAACATGCCGACGCTGGCGCTGATGCAAAGCGACGAGCCGCGCGCGTGGGCCGAAATCCTGTGGCGCGTCGGCGTCCCGATCTCGGCGTTCGTGCTCGTGCTGCTGGCGATCCCGCTCTCCTTCGTGAACCCGCGCGCCGGTCGGTCGGCCAATATGCTGCTGGCGGTGTTCACGTATTTTCTGTACAACAACCTCCTGACGATCAGTCAGGCGTGGGTGGCGAACGGCAGGGTTTCGTTCGCGGTGGGCCTGCTCGGCGTCCACCTGGCGATGCTCTGCCTTCTGCCGCTGCTTTTTTACCAGCGCATCGCGCTTTTTTCGTTTTCGCGCTTTTTCCGATGAAGATTTATCGACGCTACCTCGCGCGTGAAATTGCCGGGGGGATCGCGCTCGTCCTCGCCGCGTTTTTGGCGCTCTTCGCCTTTTTCGACATGATCAACGAGGTCAAAAGCGTCGGAGACGCGAGTTATCAACTCGTCGACGCGCTTTTGTTCGTCACCCTGCGCCTGCCGAGCCGCATCTACGAGCTGATGCCGGTCGCGGTCCTGATCGGGACGCTCTACGCGCTCGCGTCGCTTGCGCGGCACTCCGAAATCGCCGTGCTCCGCGCGTCGGGCGTATCGACGAAAGAGCTTTTGACGATTCTGTTTCAGGTGGCTTTCGCATTCGCGCTCGTGACCTTCGTCGTCGGCGAATTCGTCATGCCGTTCAGCGAGCGCGCCGCGCAGCAACTCAGGATCCGCGAGCGCGGGCGGACGATGGGGCAGGGCTTGCGCAGCGGCGTATGGATCAAGGACGACCTGAGTATCATCAACGTTCGCGTCGTTCTGCCCGACAACTACCTGCGCGATATTTTCATCTACGACTTCGAACCCGGCGGGCGGCTCCGGTCGATCACCGAAGCCGCGGAAGGCGAATACGTCTCCCCGGCGGTCTGGCGGCTCGACGGCGTCGCGCGCACGCTCATCGAGGATACGCGCTCGCAGATCGTCCATCTGCCCGAGATGCAGTGGAATACGGCGCTCAACCCGGACATCCTCGCGGTGCTGATGGTCTCGCCCGAACGCATGTCGCTGACGCACCTCGCCGCCTACACGCGGCATTTGAGCGACAACGGGCAGAAGACGCAGCGCTACGACATCGCGATGTGGAAGAAGGTGCTCTACCCGCTCGCCGCGCTCGTCATGGTCGCGCTCGCGCTCCCCTTCGGGTATACGCACAACCGCGTCAGCGGCGTCAGCCTGAAAATATTTTCAGGCGTGATGATCGGCGTGCTTTTTCACATGCTCAACGGACTGTTCTCGAACCTCGGCGCGATCAACGGCTGGTCGCCCTTCCTGAGCGCCGTCGCGCCGTCGGTGCTCTTCATGCTCGCCGCGGCGGCGATGATCCTCTGGATCGAGCGGAGGTGATTCAGGGGTCAGGAATCAGGAATCAGATGTCAGGAATCAGATCAGTCAGCGGCGGCGTTGCCGCCGATCAGGGATCAGGAATCAGGAGACAGGAATCAGATCAATTTGCGGCGGCGTTGCCGCCGATCAGGTATCAGGAATCAGGAGACAGGGATCAGATCGGTCTGCGGCGGCGTTGCCGCCGGAGAAAAATCCACGAGGCGGGCAAGATGCCCACACTCCCAGAGTGCATAGGTTGGGGTGAGCGGAGCGATGCCCAACACCTCGCTTGCGTGAAGCGCAAGCCACTTCAGGGATCAGGAATCAGGAGACAAGAACCGCGAAACACGGACACGCGCGAAAAAGAAATACAGACCTTTCGCGTCTTTCGCGCCTTTCGCGGTTGAAATCGGT
>JAISDL010000061.1 GCA_031264825.1 Accumulibacter sp.
TCAGCCCAACGATCATGGCGCGGGTCGGCGTCACCCCGTATAATGAAACATTGCCAGTGATTCACCGATCTCCGAGTTAGAGGCACCAGGGGTGGTGCTTGGCCGAGGGGGCGGGTTACAGGCATTTGCTCTTTGCGTAAGTCATCGCGGCGTCATTGTCGGCGATGATTTTTTGCGCCCAAATCACGGGTTGTTTCACACTAACCTATACCGCCGAGATGCGCCTGCGGAATCGTTGGGGTTCGCTGCGCTCACCGCCAACCTATACCGCCGATGGGCACGGCACGCCGTGCCCCAACGTGCTGATCTGTCCTCTGTCTTCTGATCAGGGTGTCGGCGCATCGGGCGCGTTTTCGGAGGACCCCTTTCGGATGCTTTCCAGGGATTCTCCCTGAAGAAAGCGCTTTTTTTCGGATTCGGAGAGGCTGACGTACTCGGCCCATTTTCGCCGGAACTCCTGCCTTTTTTCGTGCGAAAGCCGGCGGGTCGTCTTGAAATTCTTCCGGGCTTCTTCCTGCTGTTCGGGCGTCAGCGTGTTCCATTCCTGCATCTGTTCCTGGACGCGGCGCTGCTCCGCCGGCGACAGGGAGGAGAAGCGGTTCACGATGCTGAGCCATTTTTTCTGCCGGTAATATTCGAGCGAATCCCAGCTATCGCACAGGGGCGCGAGGACGATTTTTTGCTTGACCGTCAGTTCGGTCCACGTCGGTTGGGGCGGCGTCGCCATGAGCGACAGGTTCTCCGGCGCGCCGAGGGCGGGAGAAACGAGCGAAAAACCGAAGAGGAGTCCGGCGACTATTCCGACGACGCGCGCTTTAACCATGTGCTGAAGCCCTGATCGGTAAACGCGCCGATCGGTAATTCGTCGGCGAGAAGCTCACTGTCGATGGCGCTCATCTCGCGGATCTCCTGGTCGGCCATCCAGAAAGCGGAACAGACGGAAACGCTCAGGAAGAGAAGCGACGAGACCAGCATCTGCCGGACGCGCGTATTGTCCGGCAAAAAGTAAGCGCCGAGGGCGGCGAACGCCGTTTGGGCCACAAGCTGTTTTTGATGGGCGAGCGCCAGCTTGCGGGCGGCGGCGAGGCGGCCCGTCGTTTCGGCGGGAAGGTCGCGCAAGCTGTAATTCAGGCGTTGTGCGAGCTTCAGGGCGAATTGTTGTTCGTGGCGTTCGTTCATAAGGTGATTCCTTTGGCTTTCAGTGCTTCAGCCAGCGTATGGACGGCGCGCGAACAATGGGTTTTGACGCTGCCTTGCGAGCAACCCATCGCCAATGCGGTCTCCGCGACGTCCATCTCTTCCCAATAACGCATGAGGAAGGCTTCGCGTTGACGTTGCGGCAACATTTTTATTTCGTCCTCGATGATGTTGAGAGTCTGCGCCTGAAGCAATTTTTCTTCGGGGCCGTCGGGCGCGTGGAATTCCGTTTTTTGAGCGAGTGCTTCGATCGCCTCCGGGTCGTCGGCCTCGTCCGGCGAAAAAGCCGAAAACAGCTTCGTCCAGAACGAACGGACCTTGTTTCTCCGGTAAAAGTCCCGAATCGTGTTCTGCATGATGCGCTGAAAAAGCACGGGAAACTCCTCCGCGGGGCGATCGCCGTATTTTTCAGCCAGCTTCATCATCGACTCCTGTACGATGTCGAGCGCCGACTCCTCGTTGCGCACGGCAAACGCGGCCTGCTTGAAGGCGCGGCGCTCGGCGGCAATGAGAAAGTCCGATAATTCTCGCTGTGTAGCCAGGATTGCTTCCCTGAGTATAGCCTTTATTACGGCACGGATACGAGACATCTTGACCTAAAGCGGCCAAGGCTTTAACGTTACAAGCCTTCCCAATCTCAACGAGCAGGACGGCAACTATGACCATGATGAACGGTGCTGAAATTGTAATCAGGTGCCTACAAGAAGAAAAGGTCGATCACGTTTTCGGCTACCCAGGCGGTTCGGTACTCAATATTTATGACGAGCTGTTCAAACAGGACAAAGTCAAGCATGTCCTCACTCGTCACGAGCAAGGCGCCGTCCATGCGGCGGACGGTTTTGCGCGCGCTTCCGGGCGCGTCGGCGTCGCGATCGTAACGTCGGGCCCCGGCGCGACGAACGCGGTCACGGGGATCGCGACGGCGTACATGGATTCGATCCCGCTGGTCGTCATCTCCGGGCAGGTGCCGACCTCGAACATCGGTCAGGACGCCTTCCAGGAGTGCGATACTGTGGGGATCACGCGGCCTTGCGTCAAGCACAATTTTTTGATCAAGAGCGCGCGCGACATCGCGATCACGATGAAGAAGGCGTTTTACATCGCCCGGACGGGGCGTCCCGGCCCCGTCGTCGTCGACATTCCGAAGGACGTGACCGCGGAAAAATATCGCTTCGAGTATCCGGCGGCGCTGCACATGCGCTCGTACGTCCCGATCACCAAGGGGCATTCGGGCCAGATCAGGAAGGCCGTCGCCCTTCTGATGAAGGCGAAGCGCCCGGTGATCTACGCGGGCGGCGGCGTCGTTTTGTCCGACGCTTCGGGAAAGCTCGCCGACCTGGCGTGCCGCCTGAACTTCCCCGTGACGAACACGCTGATGGGTCTAGGCTCGTTTCCGGGAACCGACCCGCGCTTCCTGGGTATGCTCGGTATGCACGGGACGCTCGAAGCCAACATGGCGTCGCAGTACTGCGATGTTCTTCTGGCGATCGGCGCGCGTTTCGACGACCGCGTCATCGGCAACATCGAAAATTTCGCGGGGGCGCAACGCAAGATCATCCACGTCGACATCGACCCCTCGTCGATCTCGAAGCGCGTTCGCGTCGACATTCCCGTCGTCGGCAGCGTCGGCGAGGTTCTCGAAGAAATGAACCGCCTGATCGACGCCGAGCGCGACAAGCCCGACATCGCCGAGTGGTGGAGGACGATCGAAGAGTGGCGCGCGAAGCATTCGCTGAAATACAAGGCGGGCAAGGAGATCATGCCGCAGTTCGTCCTGGAGAAGCTCTGGGAGATCACGAAAGGCGACGCGATCATCGCGTCCGACGTAGGCCAGCACCAGATGTGGACCGCGCAATACTACAAGTTCGACACGCCGCGGCGCTGGCTGAATTCGGGCGGGCTCGGAACGATGGGCGTCGGCCTTCCGTACGCGGTGGGCGCGTCTTTTGCCGGGCTGGGCAAACCGGTCGTCTGCGTCACGGGCGACGGCTCGATCCAGATGTGCATCCAGGAACTCGCGACGGCGAAGCAGCACGCGCTTCCGATCAAGATCGTCCTGCTCAACAACCGTTTCCTCGGCATGGTGCGGCAGTGGCAGGAACTGTTCTACGAAAGCCGCTACTCGCAAACGCATATGGATTTTCAGCCGGATTTCGTCCGCCTCGCCGAGGCCTACGGCCACGTCGGAATCCGTGTCGACCGTCCCCAGGACGTCGAGCCGGCTTTGCACAAAGCCTTCGAGGAACACAAAGACGATCTGGTCCTGCTCGACATCCACACGTGCCAGGGCGCCAACGTCTTTCCGATGGTGGCGGCGGGCAAGGGCCTGTCCGACCTGATTCTCCCCCAGGATTCTTAAGTAAAGGAACGCCGACATGCGACATATCATTTCATTATTGCTGGAAAATGAGGCCGGCGCCCTTTCCCGTGTTGCCGGACTTTTCTCGGCGCGGGGCTACAATATCGAAACACTGACGGTGGCGCCGACGGAAGACCTTTCGCTCTCCCGCCTGACGATCGTCACGAAGGGCGGGGACGACGTGATCGAACAGATCACCAAGCAACTCAACAAACTGATCGACGTCGTCAAGGTCGTCGATCTTTCCGAGGCCGCGCACATCGAACGCGAACTGATGCTGATCAAGCTGCGCGCGACCGGGAAGGACCGCGACGAAATGAAGCGGATGGCGGATATTTTTCGCGGCCGCATCATCGACGTCACCGACTCGACCTACGTCGTCGAATTGACGGGGACGTGCTCCAAGCTCGATTCGTTTATCCAGGCGATCGACCGGAGCCTGATCCTCGAAACCGTCCGTACCGGCGTCAGCGGCATCGGCCGCGGCGACCGGATACTGAAATTGTGATTGCCGTATTTCCTAATGTTTTGGATGAAAGGAGTGTCATGAAAGTTTATTACGATAAAGACGCCGATCTCTCGCTGATCAAGGGCAGGAAGGTGACGATCGTCGGTTACGGTTCGCAGGGTCACGCGCACGCGCAGAATCTGAACGACTCGGGCGTCAAGATCACCGTGGGGCTGCGCAAGAGCGGCGCGTCGTGGGGCAAGGCCGAAAATGCCGGCCTCAAGGTCGAGGAAATCGGCAAGGCGGTCAAGGGGGCCGACCTCGTCATGATGCTCCTTCCCGACGAGAACATCCCCGCGGTGTATTACAACGAAGTCGAAGCGAACATCAAGAAGGGCGGGGCGCTCGCGTTCGCGCACGGGTTCAACATCCACTACAACCAGGTGATTCCGCGCTCCGACCTCGACGTCATCATGATCGCCCCGAAAGGGCCGGGTCACACGGTGCGCTCCGAATACCTGAAGGGCGGCGGCGTTCCCCAACTGATCGCGGTGCATCAGGATACTTCGAGGAAAGCCAAGGACATCGCGCTCTCGTATGCCGCCGCGAACGGCGGGACGAAGGGCGGCGTCATTGAAACGACCTTCCGCGAAGAAACCGAGACCGACCTCTTCGGCGAACAATGCGTGCTCTGCGGCGGAACCGTCGAAATGCTGAAGGCGGGGTTTGAAACGCTCGTCGCGGCGGGCTACGCGCCCGAAATGGCGTATTTCGAGTGCATGCACGAACTCAAGCTGATCGTCGACCTTTTGTACGAAGGCGGCATCGCCACGATGAACTACTCGGTCTCGAACAACGCCGAGTTCGGCGAATACGTCACAGGGCCGAAAATCATCAACGAGCAAAGCCGCCAGGCGATGCGCGACGCGCTGGCGAACATCCAGAACGGGCAGTATGCGAAGTCCTTCATCCTCGAAGGTTCGACGCGCTACCCGGCGATGACGGCGTTCCGCCGCCTGCTGGCCGAGCACCCGATCGAAACCGTCGGCGCGCGCCTGCGTGAAATGATGCCCTGGATCAAGAAAAACAAACTCGTCGATCAGTCCAAGAACTGAACGCCGCTCATCGCTCCCCGGCGCATCGGTCGGGGGGTGGCGGTTTCGACAGGGTGCCGGGGGCGAGGGCGGAACACCCTCGATCCCGGTATCCGCCCAGTGGTGCCGAAGGGGCGAAGGGGAATGCCCCGACGCGCCTGAAAGTTTTCGCCCTCCCTCTTCCTTGAAGGGGGAGGGAGGATGTTTTTCGTTCCATGCTCGGCGCGAGGGGGGAACGCTCCCTCGCGTGCGTGGTCGCGACGCTCCCTTTTTCAGGGGAGGGACTTTCGACTTTTCAACTTTTCAATCGGAGTTGTCTTTCGATGAATTATCCGCATCCGATCATCGCCCGGGAAGGGTGGCTGTTCATCGCGATCTCCTTGGCGCTTGCCGTGCTTTCCGTGTTTTTCGGATGGGTATCGCTGCTTTTCTGGCTGATTTTCCTCTTCTGCGTCCAGTTTTTCCGGGATCCGGGGCGTCGCGTTCCCGGCGGCGCCAAAAGCGTCCTGTCGCCCGCCGACGGGCGGATCGTCGTCGTCGAGGAGGCCGATGACCCCTATCTTGCGCGCCGCGCGCTCAAGGTCAGCGTTTTCATGAACGTCTTCAACGTCCATTCGAACCGTTCGCCGATCGCGTGCGCCGTGCGCGGGAAATGGTACAACGCGGGCAGTTTCCTCAACGCGGCGCTCGATAAGGCTTCGCTCGAAAACGAACGCTGCGCGCTGCATCTGGAAACGTCCGACGGGCGCGACATCACCTGCGTCCAGATCGCGGGGCTGATCGCGCGCCGCATTCTCAACTACGCGGAAAAAGGCGCGTCGCTCGCGGCGGGCGAGCGCTACGGATTCATTCGGTTCGGCTCGCGCGTCGACCTCTATTTGCCGCTCGATACGCAGGTAAAAGTCGTGATCGGCGAAAAAGTCCGCGCGACGAGCACGGTGCTCGCCGAACTGTCCTAGCCTGCGCTACGCCTTATGCCTGCGCCTGCGCGGCCTCGTGCTGCGGCGGCGGAGCGTCGGCCTGGGCCTTGACCGGTGTGACGGTCGGCGCGGCGACCGGAGTATCGGTCGGAGCCTTGGCCGGTGTGACGGTCGGAGCGGGCGGCGCTTCCTGCGACTCGATCGAGAAAATTTCGATCAGGCTGTTCTGCTCGTCCATCGAGGTTTTTCGGACCTCGCGGATTTCGACGTTTCCCTTTTCGATCACGAGGACGAGGTCGCCCGTGTATTTCTGGAGCGACCCCGACGGAGCGATCAGCATTTCGTTCGGGTGCGCGTTGGGCAGGCAGGGCAGAAGCAGGGCCGATAAAAGAACCTGACGCTTGTTTTCGTCCTGCAGGGCGATGTTCGTCGGGGTCGCCTGGTCCGCCAGAATCTGGAGTCCGATTTCGATGTTCTCCTGGCTCTCGGAAGCGGCCCAGCGAACGATGCAGACCTGCCAGGTGTTTTCGGATTCGAAGCGGATCGCCGCGAGGTCGCCGACGGTGATGCTCCCCGTCTTGCCCGAAAGGTGCATGAGCGCGAGGCCGTCCGGGCTCTCGTTGATCACCATCCAGAGCGAGGATTCGTAGAGCGTCTCGTCGTCTTCCTGGAAAAGGCGCCAGATGCTGTCGAAATGGACGCAGAGCGTCGCGCGGCGGCTCTTTTGCCGGCGGCGCGGAAAGCGCCGCTTCGCCGGGTGGCCGATATAGCCGACGAGACGGCGCAGCACGCCAAGCCCCTGGAGCGTCGCGGCGAATTCGGGCAGGCCGACCTTTTTCGGCGGATACCCGGACTCCAGGAGTTTCAAGTGCTCCTGAATCAGATTCGCCAACGGAAGGCACGAAAAGTAATACGCGTTGCTGTGCGGCGGCGGCAGCTTTCTGTTGCACGCGAACGCGGCGGAGTCGCATTGCGGATTGACCCAGAACGTCGAAGGCGCGTTGTTCGAATCGTCGATCGTCGTCACGTGAATCTGATTCGAGAAGGCGTCGAAATACGACGCGATGAAATTGACCTCGATCGAATTGAAGGAAGACGGCTGCACGCACCCCGTCAAAACCGTCGCGAAATACAAATCCTGAAGGCTGTTCGGCGCGTTTCTCGGCGTATTTCTGGAAATCTTGGATAAAAAAGCGACCTCGTACGCCTGATGCAACTGCTGCCAGATCCCCGGAATCGGCGGCGCCGCGATCAGCATGCTCAGGCGAAGGTGGAGCGAAATCGCGTACATCGCCTGCCAGAGACCCAATTCGTGCGCGGGCTGCGGATTGTCGATCCATCCGGTGTCGTTGACGGGCAAAAGGTCCATGAGATCGTCGGCGAGCGACCTCAGGACGTCCTGCATGCTGCGTACCAAACGCCTCGTTTTTTTCGGGACGGGGAGCGAGGTCACGACGATTCCCGGAAGAAGGAGGCGAACGACTTCGGTTGCGCGCGTAAAAAGATTCTGGAGCGCGATCACGCGCTCCACGGGCTGCGCGTCGCCGACGTGCAGCGTCGCAAGATGCGTTTGCAGGAACAGAAGCTGGTCCGCGGGATTCTCCGGCTGCGGCGCGTCGAGCCACGCAAAGAGAGCGTCCAGGCTCTCGCTCCTTTTGAAATCGGGAACTTGCGCGTCTTCGGGAAGAATGGACGCAGGGCTGGGAGACGTATCGACCATGTTTTCTTGAAGTCCCTGAATTGGATGGGTATGAATGCCTATCGATATTCGCCGGAATTCCCAAGAGACACTTGGCGGCTCCTTGGGATTCTCCGGAACGAGAACGCTTATTCCTCAAGTATAACATCCCGGCGGACAAGACAATGAGCATTTTCGGTCAGAGGACTGAACGGCCTTCGGGCGCGTCAGGTATCAGGGATCAGGAATCAGGGATCAGATCGGTTAGCGGCGGCTCCGCCGCCGGAGAAAATCCACGGGGCGGGCAAGATGCTCACACTCCAAGGTTTTCGTCTGATCCCGGATTCCTGCCGTCCTGTTCCGTCATTCATGCGCCTGCGGAATCGTTGGGCATCGCTAAAGCTCACCCCAACCTATACCGCCGAGGGGCACGGCGCGCTGAGCGCTCGCTGACGCTCGCTTCGTGACCAGTTTTCAGTATTCAGATGTCGCGTGGCTTGCTCCCATCAGATTACAGACACCTGACTACTTAAGGCCGAAGACCGTTCTGTCTTCTGTCCTCAGTCTTCTGTCTTCTGTCGCCAGCGGATCACGCGCGTATCTGTTTCGGGCTGGAGCGTCATGTGCGCGATGCCGCGATCGAGAAGCAGACTCTGCGTTTCGGTCAGGATACTCTGCCACGCGTCGAGCGAATCGACGACGAGGTGCGCCGACAGCGCGACCCGGTTCGACGAGAGCATCCAGATATGGAGGTCGTGCACCGAGGCCACCCCCGGAACGCTCGCCAGATCACGGCCGATTCCCTCGATCGAAAGGTGCGGCGGAACGCCTTCGAGCAGGGTATGGACGACTTCGCGCAAAAGCCGACAGCTCGAAAACAGGACGAGCGCACAGATCAGGAGCGAAAGAATCGGGTCGATCGGCGTCCACCCCGTCCATACGACGACGATCCCCGCAACGAGCGCCGCCAGCGACCCCAGGAGGTCGCCGACGACGTGGAGCAGCGCGCCGCGCGTGTTCAAGGTCTGCTCGCCGTGGATCAACAGCCACCCGACGAGGATATTGACGAACATCCCGACGAGCGCGACGACCGTCACGGTCCCGCCGTGGATCTCCTGCGGGACGAAAAAGCGCCGGACGGCCGCGATCGAGAGGAAGACGATGATCCCGATCATGAAGACGACGTTCAGCAAGGCCGCGAGCGTTTCGACGCGGCCCAGGCCGAAGCTGTGGCGTTTGGAAGGCGGACGCTTCGAAATCTTCGCGGCGATCGCCGCCATCGCGAGCGAGGCGCCGTCGGTCACCATGTGTCCCGCGTCGCCGAGCAGCGCCAGCGAACCGGATATCAGTCCCGAAAACACTTCGACCCCGGCAAAGCCGAGCGTCACCGCGAGCGCCCACATCAAACGGTGGTCGCTTGTCTGCGCCGCGTGGTCGTGCGTGTGCGCGGCGTGCGCGTGATGGTCGTGCGCGGTGTGTGCGGAATGTACGGAATGCGTGTGATCTTCCGCGTGACGATGTGCGTGACCGTGGGAATCGAAATGCCCGTTCATGCGAGAATTATACGCGGAATAAATTTCATCGCGCGTCGGAAACGAAAACCGCCTCCATGCGGCCGGCGGATTATTCTTTTGTTGCCAAAAAACCTGTTTTTGTCGCAACAAACCGGGTGAAGTTCAAATCCCGGAAAATCGGCTCGAATACATCCGGCAAAGAAACTCCGATGACTTCAAGTTCCCTGTATCCGGGGGTCCGCGATTGTTCATTGTGGTGTTCATCGAGCGCCCAAATGATTCTGTCGCAAGCGGATGCAAGAGATTCTCCCTCCCGCACAGGAAACGTTGTAATCGAGCGCGAAGCGTCGAGCCTTCTTGCTTTCTCAACGTAAAGACGATTCTTTTCGCTATCCACCACCCAAACGGCGCCTGTGATTGCCGAAGACAAGATTTTCTCTCCGAAATCGGCTTCAAGAATCAAAACAACGCGAGAGGACGTTTCCTCCGCCTGCATAGCCTGGACTGAAGTCAGTTCCAAGCGTTCCGGTACATCATGGCAGCCCGGATTTACCGTCCAGTTGAAACGGCTCTTGAAATCCTCAAAACAAGCATCACAAATCCAACGGTCGTTGTCTGTCGTCGCATATCCGACTTGCAAAGCGCCGGGGATTTCCAGAGAGAATTTTTCCCAACAAAATTCGCAATGATCGTGGTCCCAGCTTTGGCTGTAACGCCGATACCGCTTTCTCTCAAGAATCGCATTTTGCAAATATTCTTCCTGTCCCTGCAAGCGCCAATCTTCCATATATTTCTCGCTTCGGCACGCACGTACCTCCTGAAAGCCCGCGGACAGTGTATATCAGGGAACAGATGAAAACCGATCGGTGGTTCAAAGTTCATCTCCGGCGGCGGAGCCGCCGCTAACCGATCTGATTCCTGATCCCTGATCCCTGATACCTGACGAGGCCGAAGGCCGTTCTGTCTTCTGTCTTCCGCCTGTGACGAAATTTTTGCCTTGTCACGCCGGTGCTGGCTATAATAGTCGGGTTATCGTCGTGTGCCGTCGAATTCGCGCGCAGACGCGGTTCGTCGCCCAATTTCAAAACAAAAAGCACGCGGGGGTGGAACAAGTTTGAAGTTCGAAGAATCCTGGTCTTTTACATACCAGACTGCAATGTCGCGTGGGGGCGAATCCGTTTCCCGTGTTTTTTAACATCAAATAAGGAGTAGGTTTCAAATGTCGCTACCTTTTCCGATTCTTACCGCCGATGAAGCGGCGGACCTCATCCAGAATGGACAAACGATCGGGGTCGGCGGTTTTACCGCTGCCGCTTCTCCCAAGGCTGTAACGCCCGCTCTGGCGAACAAGGCGAAACGAGAACACGAAGCCGGACGGCCGTTCAAAGTGGGGGTCATGTCAGGCGCATCCACTGGCAAGTCGTGCGACGGCGCCTTGGCCGAAGCGGAAGCCATCAGCTTCCGTACTCCCTATCAGGGCAATCCCACCCTCCGCAAGCTGTTCAACGAAGGCAAGGTCAATTACTTCGACATGCACCTGTCGCTGACGCCGCAAGCCGCGCGCTACGGTTTCTTCGGCAAGATGAACTGGGCGATCGTCGAAGCCTGCGACATCACGTCCGGCGGCGGGATCGTTCTGACGTCCGCGGTCGGGAACGCCTATACGTATACCAAGCTCGCGGAAAAAATCATCATCGAACTGAACGCGGCGCAGTCGAAGAATCTGCTCGGAATGCACGATATCTACGAGCCGCGCGACCCGCCTTTCCGTCGTGAAATCCCGATTTACAGCGTTTCCGACCGCATCGGTTCGCCGATCTGCGTCGTCGACCCGGCCAAGATCGCCGGCATCGTCCTGACCGACAAGCCCGACGAAGTCGCGCCTTTCGAACCGCCGACACCGGAAACGGATCAAATCGGTCAAAACGTCGCGGACTTTTTCGCGGCCGACATCAAGGCCGGTCGCATCCCGGCGTCTTTCCTGCCGCTGCAATCGGGCGTCGGCAACATCGCGAACGCGGTGATCGGCGCTCTGGGCCGCAGCCCCGACATCCCCGCGTTCGAAATGTACACCGAAGTGTTGCAGGACTCGGTGCTCGCGCTCGTTGAAAACGGCCGTTGCACCTTCGGTTCGACGTGCTCGCTAACGGTCAGCCAGGACATGATGAAGAAGCTCGTCGCCGACATCGGCTTCTACAAGAAACACCTCTTGCTCCGTCCGCAGGAAATTTCGAACAATCCCGAAGTCGCGCGCCGCCTCGGCATCATTTCGATGAACACGGCGATCGAGTTCGACCTCGCGGGCAGCGTCAATTCGACGCACATCATGGGCAAGACGATGATGAACGGGATCGGCGGCTCGGGCGACTTCACGCGCGCCGCTTACATCTCGGTTTTCTCGTGTCCGTCGGTCGCCAAGGGCGGCAAGATTTCCGCGGTCGTTCCGGTCGCGGCGCACCAAGATCACAGCGAACACTCGGTGCAGGTCCTCGTGACCGAACAGGGCGTCGCCGACTTGCGCGGCAAGGACGCGATGCAACGCGCGAAGATCATCATCGACAACTGCGTCCACCCCGATTACAAGGAGTTGATGCGCGACTATCTGAAGTACGTCAAGACCCCGACGCACCAACCGTTCGACGCGGCGAAGGCTTTTGCTTTCCACCGCGAGTTCGCAGATTCGGGCGATATGCGCAATACCGATTGGGGCAAGTATCTGTAATCGCCCTTTAGTGTT
This sequence comes from Accumulibacter sp., assembly GCA_031264825.1. Classification (GTDB taxonomy): domain Bacteria; phylum Pseudomonadota; class Gammaproteobacteria; order Burkholderiales; family Rhodocyclaceae; genus Propionivibrio. Next base: position 11,948 of record JAISDL010000061.1, read on the forward strand.
CGTCAAAAAGTAAACCCCTGCTTTTTGACGGGTTCATTTAAAAGGCCCCTCTTGGGGCCTTTTTTTCGCAAGCGCCCCGGTCGATTCGCCTTATGGCGCGAAGGATTTTGGAAAGGAATGGGAGAGTCGCATGAGCCTGAAAAAAATGCGAGCCGGCGCCGTTTTTCTGCTGTTTCCGCTTCTTTTCGCGGCGCTTTCCGCGTGCGGCGGCGCGCCGAGAAGACCGGAAGTCGCGCTCGAAGGCATACGCCTCGACAGAATCAGCTTCGAGGATCAAGGTTTTTTGCTTCGTTTGCGCGTACGCAACCCGAACGCTTTCGATATTTCGATCGAGTCCTTGCGCTTTACCCTCGAAGTCGAAGGGAAAACCTTGGCGAGCGGCACACTCGGCGAAGCGGTGCGGATGGTGCGGATGGTGCGGATTCCCGGCGGGGGAGACGCGGCCGTTGAAGTCGCCGCGCGTGGGCGGCTCGGGGCGTTCTTCAGGCTCTTGAGGGATTACAGGAAAAAGGGCGGCGACCGGAAGCTCGCTTATCGCATCCACGGGGACGCCGGTCTGGCGGGGTTCGGCGAACTGCCTTTCGACCGAAAAGCGACGCTCGACCTGACCGCGTGGTCACGCCTGGGCGAGAGGGGTTCGCCGGAAAAGACCGAAGGCCCGAAGCGGACGGAAGAAAACGCGGACGGAAAGGCGCGCTGAAGGGACAAGAAACAAGAGGGCGCACAGCGACAGAGGCGCCGCGTCGGCCGCGCCGACGCGGACAGCGGCGGGTTTTACGCGGACAAAGGCTTCACGAACGGCGTCAGGACTTGGCGGCCTGCTTTTCGTCGTTCATTTTTCGGGCGGCGCGAATGACGTCGGCTTCGAGAACGCTCGTGTCGGTCCCGTAACAGCCGACCATGTCGATTTCCTCGATGATGATATGCGAGTGGTCTCCGCCGGCGGCGTTTTGCGCGGCGACCTGACGCGCGGTTTCGATTTCCTGCCCAGACAGGCCCGTTTGAACTCCGGGAGGGATATTGACGCCCATTTCGACGAGCGCGCGCACGACTTCGACGTGCTTTCCGCGCAGAGCCATCGAGAGCGGAGACGTCGGGATCGTATTGTCGGGGAAATTGGCTTTGGCGCCGCGCTGGATGAGTTCGCGCACGATGTCGGCAAAACCCATGAAACACGCCATTCCGAGCGCCACGCCCGGCTTTCCGTCGGCTTCGTTCAGATCCATCGGTACCGCGTCGAGCACGGCGAGCACTTCTGAAAGCCTGCCCGTCCGGATGGCATTGAGAAGATTTTGGTTTATTGCCATAAGCTGCCTCCAAGGAATGAAGAACACTCCATGCCTGACTTTTTCAAGTACACGATTCTATCAGTTATCGAAAGGCCCTTGGAATGATTTCGGCAAGAAAGATATGTGAGGATTCGAAGTCTTTTTGAAACAAGTTGTCTTGCGGCTTGCCCGTCGTGCGGTCAATGCCCCGGGAAGAGCGCGCCGCGGCGTTACGCGGGCTGTCCGTAGGCGCCGAATTTTTCGAGCACGGTACGCATCTCTTCGGCGCCGAGCAGGATCGGCTCGCCGACCTGACACGCGCGCCAGTACTGCTCGCACAGCGTTTCGAGTTCGACGCCGAGGTCGAAAGCGTGTTCCAGGTCGCGCCCAAAGACGATCTGGCCGTGGTTGGCAAGCAGGCAGGCGTTTCTGCCTTCGAGCGCCAGGAGCGCCGCGTCGGACAGCGCCTGCGTCCCGAAGGTCGCGTAGCGCGCGCAACGCACCGAGTCGCCTCCGAAGCGGGCGATCATGTAGTGAAAGGGGGGAATATCCCTGCGCAGACACGCGAGGCTCACGGCGAAGGGCGAGTGCGCGTGCAGAACGGCGCCCGCTTCGGGGCGGTGCGCGTAGATGTCGTGGTGGAAGCGCCATTCGGAAGACGGCGCGCGCGCGTTTTGCGGCGCATCGACGGGCGAGGGAGCGGGCGCGTCGTCGGGAAGCGGCATGAAAACGACGTCGCCGGGGCTCAGGTCGGTGTAACGCATCCCCGTCGGTGTGATCAGATAGCCGCGCCTCCCGTCGCATTCGGCGCGAACGCTCAGGTTTCCCGAAGTCCCGGCGCTCAAGCCCCGGCTTTCCATCCGGCGCGCCGTGTCGATGAGGCGTCGGCGCAGTTCAGGCATCGTTCGCGTCGAAAAAGGACGGAAGCGCGTCGGGGCGGCAGACCCCGTATTCCGTGATGAACGCGGTGACGTGCTTTCCCGGCGTAATGTCGAAGGCCGGGTTGAAGACGGGCGCGTCGGCGGGGAGCAGGCGGAGGGTTTTTACGACTCCGTCGGCGTCGAGGCCCGAGAACGTGCGCAGCTCGTCGCCGTTTCTTTCTTCGATCGGGATGTCCTTCCCGTCGGCGCGGGAAAAATCGAAGGTCGCGCGCGGCGCGGCGACATAGAAAGGGACGCCGGCGTCGAGCGCGGCGAGAGCTTTCAGACGGGTGCCGATTTTGTTCGCGACGTCGCCGTTGGCCGCGACGCGGTCGGCGCCGACGATGACGGCGTCGATTTCGCCGCGCGACAGGAGGTGCCCCGCCGCGTTGTCGGCGAAAACCGTGTGCGGGACGCCGCGCTGCCGCAATTCCCAGGCGGTGAGCAGCCCCTGGTTGCGCGGGCGCGTCTCGGAAACCCAGACGTGAAGGTCGACTCCGGCGGCGAGGCCGGCGGTGATCGGCGCAATCGCCGTCCCGTGGTCGATTGCCGCAAGCGCGCCGGCGTTGCAGTGCGTCATGATTTCGAGCCTGCCGGATTTTTTTTCGGCGAGCGACTTCAGAACGGCGAGTCCGTGCTCGCCGATCCTCCGGCACTGGTCGACGTCCTCTTCGGCGATGCGTCCCGCCTCGATCCACGCGGCTTCGGCGCGGTTTTCGAGGGGGGCAAGGGATTCGACGCGCGCGCGCATCCGCGCAAGCGCCCAGTGCAGGTTGACCGCCGTCGGGCGGGCGGCTTCGAGCCGCGCGATCGCCGCTTCGAGCGGGTCGCCGCTTTTGATCGCGAGCGCGAGTCCGTAAGCCGCCGTGACGCCGATCAGCGGCGCGCCGCGAACGCGCATCTCGCGAATCGCCGATACGGCGTCTTGAAGGCTGGAAATGCGAAGGACGCGGAATGCGTGCGGGAGCGCCGTCTGGTCGATCACGTGGATCGAGCGAGCGTCCGCGTCGGGCCAAAGCGTGCGGGTCGGAAGCTCGGTGCTGCTCATCCCGGAAAAAAAGCGACGGCGTTCAGTTTTCGAAGAGGCTCCGGCGTTCGACTTCGACGCGGGCGATAAAACGCTGGAGCGTCGCTTCGTCGGCGAGCGCGGGAGAGATGAGCTGACACCCCATATGCCAGACGGGCTTGCGCGCGCGATTCTCCGTGGGCATGATATAGCGGATCTCGGCGATGACGTTCAAGCGCCCCTGGTCGCGCAGGTCGATCCAGCAGTCCTCGAAGCGGTCGAGCGGGTCGAAAGGGAGCTTGGTTGCGACCTGGACGCCGAAGCCGCCGACGGAAATGTCGTAGAGCGGCAGGGCCATTTCTTCGGTGTCGCTGCTCTGGACGTGGCAGTAGTAGGGGCGCGCCGAAGGGAGCTGCAAACGGTAGGAATCGCGGCGCTGAAGCCGGACGAGCGCTCTCGGCAAGGGGATCGAAAAGACCTCTTCGCCCTTCAAGCGGGAAAGGTGCGGCGAATCGCCGGAAAAGTGAATCCGTATGCCGTCGGAGGTGCTCGAAAACAGGCAGGAGTCCACCGAAAGAAATTTCTCGTTCAGACCTTTGCTTCCGCCGATGTCGAAATAGCAACGGTCGTTTTTTTCGGAAATGTCGACAAGAACCGTCAGGAAATGCTGCTGCCCTTCGCCGAAGGAAACCGAAACCCATTCCTTTTTTCGAAGCAGGTTACGCAGTTGAAAAACGATTTCACGCTTGTCGCTCAAGGTACAGCGTTCGATTTCCTCATCCGTGTAGAGATTTGGCATATCTTTTCCAGAGAAACCCCGGTTTGTTCCGGTAGCCGATTTAGACGGAATTGTATCGTAAAGTCCCGCGCGCGGCTTGACGGAACATCAGAAAAAATACGCGGACGAACGAAGGGGCGGCGGAAAGAAAAAGGGTTTTCATCCTCGAAGAAACGCAAAATCGTCCGCGCGCGTCGAGAAATTGCACGGAAAGCACGCATAGTGGAGGATAATTGGCGCATGTCTGATTTCATTTCTGAATCGCTTATTGCCCCGGTCGGCGACGCACTGCCGCGTTTTGGGGGGGCGTTCGCGTCAGAGCGGTTCATAAACGGAATGGGGAGAGAAAATGCCTTACTTCAAAGACTCGCAAAATAAACTTTATTTTGTTCCAAACGGGTGCGTGGCTGTGAATGACCAGGAGGTGCGAAGCATCATGATGTCTGAAAGGTCTCAGAGCGCTCAGGCCAAATCGCTCAGGGTCGAAGAAAAAACAGAGGATGAGATCGAACGCGAGAGAATCCTTTTTCAAATGGCGGAAATCGAAAGGCAGATTACGCCGCGTCGTTTGAGGGAGGCGATCCTCACCGACAGCGGGCGCGCGTGGCTGATGAACTGGGAAATGGAGCTGCAAGAGCTTCGGAACGAGCTGAAGGAACTGAAGACCTGATCAGGTATCAGGTATCAGGAATCAGGAGACAGAAGAAAACCGATCGGTGTTTCAATGCCCTTTCTCCGGCGGTGAAGCCGCCGCACACTGATCTGATTCCCGACATCTGATTCCTGATACCTGAGGCCGAAGGCCGTTCTGTCGTCTGTCCTCTGTCTTCTGTCCTCAGTCTCCAACAAAATGTATAATTGCCCCGTTTTGGGTTCCTTGCGTCGCGTCCGCGGCGCAGGTGAAACGGGAAGCCGGTGGTCTGTAGAACAGCGATTCCGGCGCAGCCCCCCGCTGCTGTAAGCCAGACGACTTTGTCAAAACACCACTGTGCGTGAAAACCGCATGGGAAGGTGACGGAGAAGGAAGAAGGCGAGCCAGAAGACCGGCCCGGAACAGGTTTGGTATTCCCCGGGGTGGGGATGAAGCCGGCCGTCGGGCGTCCGCGCCCGGACTTCCCGCGTCGCTTTCAGCTTCTCCCCATTCCGATAGACGCGCAGGAGAAGAGCATGCACATCACGGAAGGCTGGCTTCCCGTCGAACACGCGATCGCTTGGTCGCTGGCCTCCGTGCCCTTCGTCGCCTACGGTATTCGCGTCGTCCGCAAAAAAATACAGAACAAACCCGAATACCGCCTGCTGCTCGGCGTCGCCGCGGCCTTTACCTTCGTCCTTTCCGCGCTGAAACTCCCCTCGGTGACCGGGAGCTGCTCGCACCCGACGGGGACGGGACTCGGTGCGCTGCTCTTCGGCCCCGTCGCAATGGCGCCGGTCGGCGCGGTCGTCCTCCTTTTTCAGGCGCTTTTACTCGCGCACGGCGGGCTTACGACGCTCGGCGCGAATATTTTCTCGATGGCGATCGTCGGGCCTTTCGCGGCGGCGGCGGTTTTCAGGATCGCGCGGCGTCTCAGGGCGTCCGTCGCCGTCAGCGTTTTCCTCGCGGCGAGCCTCGCAGACTGGCTGACTTACGTGACGACGTCGGTCCAGCTTGCGTTGGCTTTCCCCGACCCCGATTTCGTGTCGTCGTTTCTCAAGTTCGCCGGAATTTTCGCCATTACGCAGATTCCGCTCGCGGTCAGCGAAGGCTTGCTGACGGTCATGATTTTCAACGCGCTCGCGCGTTTCAACCCGGTCGAGCTGCGCGAAATGAATCTCCTCGACGAAATCCGCAAGGCCGAGAACGGCGAGGTTCGCGCATGAGCGCGCGTGCCAATCTCTGGCTTTTGGCGGGTGTCGTCGCGCTCGCGCTGATCCCGTTCTGGGTCGCCCCCCAGCCCAAAACCGAGGAAGAAGCGGCGCAGATGTTTCTGGGCGCCGACGGCAAGGCGATGGATCTGATCGCCGAAATTTCGCCGGACTATCGTCCCTGGTTCAAACCACTGATCGAGCCTTCGAGCGGCGAAATCGCGTCGCTTCTGTTCTCCTTTCAGGCGGCTCTGGGTGCAGGCGTCATCGGTTACTACATCGGGTCGGCGAAAACGCGCGAAAAGATGCGCCGTGAATTCGAGGCGGCGGGCCGGACGGCGGAAACGCATCGAACGCCGAGCAGTGAGGCGCCCGAAACGGAATGTCTCGCCGCGCCAAAGCCCGAATCCGGCGCCCAGGCGGCGCTCATTGACCCGCGCGAGGCGGAAAGGGCCGATTCGGGCCGTGCTGATTGACCAGTGCGCTTATTCGAACCGCTGGCGCGCCGTGACGCCGGCGGCGAAGGGCATTTTCGCGCTCGCGGGATTCGTTTCGGCGTTCGCCGCCGGAACGCCCGCCGCCGCGCTTTGTATCGCGCTCCTGATGTCCGCGACGACGATCTTCGGCGCGGGGATTCCCCTGGCGCGTTTTGTGCGCGCGGCTTGCGTTCCCTTCGGGTTTTTCCTTCTGGGAAGCGTCTCGCTCGCGTGTTCGGTCGAGTATCACGGCGGCGATTTTTCGATCGTCTGGCTGCCCAACGGGCCGGCGCCCGTCGCGCGGGTCGTCGCGCGTTCGTGCGCGGCGCTCGCTTCCTTGCTCTTTTTTGCGCTGACGACGCCGATGATCGACCAGATCGCGCTCTTTCGCCGACTCAAGATACCCGAAACGCTGATCGAAATCATGGTGTTGTGCTATCGGATGCTCTTCGTCTTTTCCGCGACTTTGCGCGACGTCCATACCGCGCAGGACGCGCGGCTCGGTTATGCGACGCCGAAGCTCGCGCTGCGTTCGATGGGGAGCATGGCGGCCGGTCTGACCGTTCAGATTTGGCGGCGCGCGCAGGCGCTGCACCTGGGCGCGATGTCGCGGAACGGCGAAGGGCCTTTCCGTTTTCTCGCGCCGGTTTTCATCAACAGTCGCCGCGACGTGGGCTTCGCGATCGCGGCAGGCGCGCTCGTCTTGTCGCTGAGCTGCCTGTGACCCGCATGGATACGAGCCGGATGCCGGAATCGACGATGCCGCCGCTGCTCGAATTCGAGGGCGTTTCCTTCGCTTACCCCGACGGCGAACCGGGACTTTCCGCGTGTTCGCTGACGATAAGCGAGGGGAGCCGCAACGCGCTGATCGGCGCGAACGGCGCCGGGAAGACGACGCTGTTTCTCCACGCGAACGGCCTGTTCCGTCCGCAGGCGGGGACGGTGCGCTACGCCGGCCGGCCGATCGAATACAGCCGCGCGGGGCTTCGCCGGCTGCGCAGCGACGTCGGGATCGTTTTTCAGAATCCCGACCAGCAGCTTTTTTCGGCGAGCGTTTTCGAAGACGTTTCCTTTGGGCCGCTCAATCTGGGTCTCGACCCGGAAAGTGCGCGCGAGCGCGTCGAGGCGGCGCTCGACGCGGTGCGAATGTCCGAATTTTCGGGCAGGCTCGCGCATAATCTGAGTTTCGGCCAGAGGAAGCGCATCTGCATCGCGGGCGTTCTCGCCATGCGGCCGCGCCTGCTGATCCTCGACGAGCCGATGGCGGGGCTCGACCACGCGATGCAAAAAGACCTGCTCTCGGTGCTCGACGACATGCACGCGCGCGGGATCACGCTTTTTTTGGCGACGCACGACATCGATTTCGCGTACCGCTGGGCCGACCGGATTCATCTGATGACCGCCGGACGCTGCGCGGCGGCGTTCGACGCGGAAGACCTGGCCGAGAACGCCGGCGCGCTCGAAAGCGCGGGATTGCCGCTTCCCGACGTCGTCGGTCTCTATCGGCGTCTTGTCACAGACGGTGTGGCCGCGCCGGGGCGCGTGCCGAGGTGCGTGGAAGAAGTTCTCGACTTATTGACGCAAAGGAGCATTCAATGACGCATTCCGATCCGCGCGGCGACGCTTCGCCGCCCGGAAAAATATGGTTTGTCGGCGCGGGTCCCGGCGACCCCGACCTGATCACGGTCAAGGGGCGCGAACTCCTTCGTCGGGCGGGCGCGATTCTTTACGCCGGTTCGCTCGTCGACCGCGCGGCGACGCGCTACGCGCCGGCGGACTGTGAAATCCGCGATTCGAAAGACATGACGCTCGAAGAAATGGTCGGCTGGCTTTGCGAAAGGGCTTCCCGGCACGCGCTCGTCGTCCGCCTGCAAACGGGCGACCCCGCGCTTTACGGCGCGCTGATCGAAATGACGCGCCCGCTGACGGCCGCCGGAATCGACTGGGCCGTCGTTCCGGGCGTCTCGTCGGCGATGGCTTCGATGGCCGCCGCCGGCGAAACGATGACGCTGCCCGAAGTGACGCAGACGGTCATCCTGACGCGGACGGCGGGACGGACGCCGATGCCCGAAGGCGAAGACCTCGAATCGCTCGCGGCGCACCACTGCACGCTCTGCGTCTATCTTTCGGCGACGCTGATCGACGAAGTTCAGCGGGCGCTGCGCACCGCGGGCTGGCGCGAAGACGCGCCGATCCTCGTCGTGCAAAAGGCAAGCTGGCCCGGTGAAGAAAAAATCGTGCGCGGAACGCTGTCCGACATCAAACAAAAATGCAGGGACGAAAAAATCGGCAGTCAGGCGATGATCGTCGCGAGCCCGACGCTCGGCTCCGCCGAATGGGAAACGCTCGTGCGTTCCAAACTTTACGACCCGGCGTTTTCACATCGCTACCGCCGCGCTTCGGAGGCCGCATGACACGATCGAACTCCACGACGCTGCTCCTCGCCGGGCACGGGTCGCGCAACCCGGCGGGCAATCGGGAAATCGAAAAATTCGCCGCGCTGTGGCGCGAGAGGCGAGCCGACCGGCGCATCGAACTCTGCTTCATAGAATACGCCGACGTGTTGCTCGACGAAGGTCTCGACCGCGCCGCGCGCGACGCTGCGCGTGTCGTTCTCATTCCCTTCATTCTCAACGCGGCGGGCCACGTCAAGATGGAGCTGCCGGCGGCTTTGAACGCCGCGCGGCTTCGTCATCCGCGGGTCGAGTTCCTCATGAGCCGCTACGTCGGGATGGGGTACGAAATCCACGCGATCCTGCAAGACCGGTTGAGCCGTCTGATGCGTTTCCTCGACTTTCCGGACCCGCAGACGACGGGCGTCGTCCTGCTCGGGCGCGGTTCGTCCGACGCGAGCGCGAACGGCGAATTCGCGCGCGCGGCGCGCTGGGTTTTCGAGAGCAACGACCACGAACTCGTCGACCTCGCGTTTACCGGGATCACGTGGCCGAGGTTGGAAACCGTCGTGCAACGGCAAGTCCGGCTCGGGATGACGCAGATCTGCATCGTCCCCGTCTACCTCTTCACCGGTGTCTTGATCGAGCGCATCGGCGCGCAGGTCAAACGCCTCGAACGGCAGTACCCTCAGATATCTTTCGCGCTCGGGACGCATTTCGGCTTCGACGCCCGGATATTCGACCTCCTCGACGCGCGCGTCGCCGCGGTCGAGTCGCGCGAGACCCTCCCGTTCGAATGCGACGGCTGCAAGTACCGCGAGAACGCCGAAGAAGCCGAATCGCCCGACCCCGAACATACCGCGACAAACCACTGTGGAGACGAGCACAGCGAATGACGAAAATCACCGAACAAGCGACCGCCGCCGGACGCGCGATCGAAACCGACTCCTTCGACCTCATCGACGCCGAGGCCGGCGCGCGCGCGGGCTACACCGACGAAGAATGGCCTCTCGTGCGCCGCATGATCCACGCGAGCGGCGACTTCGACTTCAACGGGCTGACCGCGTTTCACCCGGACGCGGTCGCCGCGGGGGTCGCCGCCGTCCTTGAAGGCGGAACGAAGGTCGTCGCCGACGTCGAGATGATCCGCGCCGGTCTATCGGCGCCGCGCCTCGAACACTTCGGGATGACGGTACGCCGGTTCATCGCCGACGCCGATGTCGTCGATCGCGCGAAGGCGGAAGGCAGCACGCGCGCGGTGCAGGCGATGCGCAAGGCGCATCGTGAGGGATGCCTCGACGGCGCGATCGTCGGGATCGGGAACGCGCCGACGGCGCTTTTGGAAGTCATCCGCCTCGTCCGCGAGGAAGGCGCGAAGCCGGCGCTCATCGTCGGGATGCCCGTCGGTTTCGTCGCGGCCGCCGAATCGAAGGACGCGCTGATGACGCTCGGCGAAGTCCCGTGGATTTCCGTTCGCGGGCGAAAGGGCGGCTCGACGCTCGTCGTCGCGGCGATTCACGCGCTGCTCGCGCTCGCCGAAGCCGAACGCTGCGCGAATGGCTGAAGAGACTTCCTCCGTCCGGCCTCGCCGGGGCGACGCGCAGAGGCATCGCGGCACGCGCAGCGGCTTTACGACCGGCGCGTGCGCGGCGGCGGCGGCGCGCGCGGCGGCGATCGGCCTCCTCGACGGCGGCGTACCGAAAAGCGTGGTCTGCCGTCTGCCCAACGGGAGCGACGTGCGCTTTGCCGTCACCGACGGCCGTGTCGAAGGGTCGGGCGCGATGCGCGCTTCGCACGCCGTCGTCGTGAAAGACGCCGGCGACGACCCCGACGCGACGAACGGCGCGCGCGTGACCGTCGACGTCCGCCTGATTCCTGAGGCCGCGGGCGACATCGTCCTTCGCGGCGGCGCGGGCGTCGGGGAAGTGACGCTCGAAGGCTTGGGGCTTTCGGTCGGCGAGGCGGCGATCAACCCGGTTCCGCGTCGGAACATCCGCGAGAACGTGCGCGCCGTCGGTGCTTCATTGCTCGAACGCGACGGGATCGACGTCGCCGTTTCGGTCCCGGACGGCGAAGAGATGGCAAAGCGAACGCTCAACCCCCGGCTCGGCATCGTCGGTGGAATCTCGATCCTCGGAACGACCGGAATCGTGCGGCCGTATTCGACGGCGGCGTTTCGCGCAAGCGTCGTGCAGGCCGTTTCGGTCGCCGCGCGGAGGGCGTCGTCGAGCGTCGTCTTTACGACCGGCGGGCGCAGCGAAGGCTTCGCGATGCGCGAACTGCCGGGTCTCGACGCGGCGTGCTTCGTCCAGATGGGCGACTTTGTCAAGGCCGCGTTTGGCGCGGCGATCAAGAAGGGGCTGCGCCGCATTTACGTCGGCGCGATGGCGGGCAAACTGACCAAGATGGCGCAGGGGTTGGCGGTGACGCACGCGTGGCGCGCCGAAATCGACCGGGAACTGCTCGCCGCGTGCGCGCAAGAAGTCGGCGCGCTGCCCGACCTCGTCGCCGCGATTCGAGCGGCGGAGACGGCGCGCTTTGCCGCCGAGCGCCTTTCCGCGCTCGGCCTGACGGTCGAATTTCACTGCGCGCTTGCGAAAAGAGCGCTTCGCAGCCTCAAGGCGAGCTACCCCGGCGATTATCATTTGACGGTCATGGCCTGCGACTTCGACGGAAAACGCATCGTCCGCGTCGAAGAGGAGGACGCGCTGTGAGTCCTTGCACCTTGATCGGCGTCCTCGACGACGCTTGGGCGAGCCTTTCGGACACCGCGCGTCACCGCGTCGAGACGGCGTCGGTCGTGATCGGCGCAAAACGTACCCTGGCGCTCCTGGACGCGCATCTCTCTCCGGAGGCGCGGCGGATTCCGATCGACGGCGCCTTGTCGCGCGTTCCGGAATGGGTCGCGCACGCGCGCATTGAAAACCGCGCCGTCGTCGTTCTGGCGACCGGCGATCCCCTGTGTCACGGCATCGGCGCCTTCCTTTCGGAGAAACTGCGCGGGACGCCGGCGGGCAACTTTGAAATCCTTCCCAACGTTTCGGTCTTGCAACTCGTGTGCGCGCGCTTTCATCAAGCGTGGGACGCGGTGCGGATCGCTTCGTGCCACGCGCGCGATACGGGCGAATGGACGGTCGGCGCGCCGCCTTCGCACGCGCTCTACCCCGCGATGCGCGCGATCGCGCTGCATCGTAGCGTCTTCGTTTTTACGGGGCCGGAAAACACGCCGACGCGCCTCGCGCGCGCGCTCCTTTGCGCCGGGTACGCGAGCGATGAAGTCGCGTTCTCGGTCGCGTGCCGCGTCCAGAGGAGCGACGAGCGCCTTTTTGAGGAAATGACGCTCGATGAAGCCGTGCGGACGCTTTTCCCCGAACCCAACGTCGTCCTCGTTCGGCGGGGTGCTTCGGAGGGAGAGGCGCGCGGTTTGCCGATTTTCGGCTTCGACGACTCGGACTACCTTCAACGCGCGCCCGAAAAAGGCTTGATCACCAAACTGGAAGCGCGCGCGCTCGCGCTCGCCAAGATGCGGCTGAGCGAAGATTCGATCGTCTGGGACATCGGCGCGGGCGCCGGGTCGGTCGGGGTCGAAGCGGCGCGGCTCGCGGTGCGCGGCCACGTCTGGGCGATCGAGAAAAACCCCGACGACGCGGCGAACGCGCGCGCGAACGCGCGGCGCTTCCGGGTCACGAATTACACGCTGTGCGAGGGAAAAGCGCCCGACGGCCTCGATGCGTGGCCGAACCCGGACGCCGTTTTCGTCGGCGGGTCGGGCGGGAATCTGTCGCGTCTGATTTCGACGATATTCGCGCGCGTGAACCCCGGCGGACGCGTCGTCATGAATTTCGTGCTGCTCGAAAACCTGGCGACGGCGACCGCGGCGCTCGACGCGGCGGGCCTTCGATGGGACCTGGTTCAGCTTCAGGCGAGCCGCAGCCATCCGATGGCGGGAATGCACAGGATGGCGGCGCAGAATCCGGTGTGGATACTCACGGCGTTCGCGCCGGAAAAATGAGCGGGGTTTGAAAAGGATTCCGAAGAATCCCGAAAACGGGAGCGAAGAACTGAAAACGAAGGGAGCGTTGATGACAAAACACTACGGAACGCTGACGGGCGCTTCGCTCGGCCCGGGCGATCCGGGGCTGATCACCCGGAGCGCGTGGGATGCCTTGCACTCGGGCGCGCGCTGGGTCTACCCGGTAAAACGCGCGGGCGAGGAATCGTACGCGCTCGCCATCGTCCGGCGCGCCGGACTTGCCGTCCCCGCCGACGCGGTCGAACTCGTCTTTCCGATGACGCGCGACGCGCGCGCGCTTGCCGCCGCGTGGGATATGGCCGCGACAAAGGTCGCCGAACTGCTTGTCGAAGGCAAGGACCTCATTTTCCTCGTCGAAGGCGACGCGTCGACGTTTGCGACTTTCGGCCATCTGGCGCGCGCCGTGCAAGAGCGCCTGCCCGACGCAAAAGTCACGACGATCCCCGGTGTTTCATCGTTCGCGGCGGCGGCGGTCTCGTCGGGGCGGTCGCTCGCCGAAGAGGACGAGACGCTCGCGATCGTTCCGGCCGCGTACGGAATCCGCGTGATCGACCGGATGCTCGACGAGTTCGACAGCCTGATCCTGCTCAAGATCAAGCCGATGCTCGACGAAATCGTCGATCTCATCGACGCGCGCGGTCTTTTGAATGAGAGTTGCTTCATCGAGAAAGTCGGCGCGCCCGACGAGCGCATCGTGCGCGACGTTTCGACGCTCCGGGGGACAAGCGTCAATTATCTTTCGCTGATGCTCGTCCGAAACCCGGAAAGACGCCGGCGTAAAGACAGGTCGGAGCGTTGAGGTGACGAGGCGATGAGGGTTGCGATCCTTGCGATCACCCGTCACGGCGTCGCGCTCGGCGTGCGCGTGGGCGCCGCGCTGCCCGGCGCGAAGCTCTATGTACCGGAAAAGTTCTCCGACCTTGCGAATTCGGACGGTGTCGAGGTCCTTCCGTATTCCGGCGCGACCGGAGCGCTGCTCGGTCGCCTTTTTGGAGAATGCGACGCGATCGTCGCCGTGTTTTCGATCGGCGCGCTCGTCCGCATGGTCGCGCCCACCCTGAAAAACAAGGCCGAAGACCCGGCGCTCGTCGTTGTAGACGAGAGCGGGCGCTTCGTGATTCCCGTTCTTTCCGGCCACTTGGGCGGCGCGAACGCGCTCGCGCTCCGTTTGGCCGCCGCCCTCGGCGCGACGCCGGTACTGACGACGGCGTCCGACGCGCGCCGGACGATCGGCGTCGACGTCCTGGGGCGCGAATTCGGCTGGACGCTCGAAGCGAGCCACGACGAAATCGTCCGCGCAAGCGCGGCGATGGTCAACGAAGAGCCGATCGCCTTCGTCCAGGAGGCGGGACGCCGCGACTGGTGGCCCGGTCACGCCGGGGGGCGCGAGGGCGCGCCGCCGTCCAATCTCGTTTTTTTCAGCCGCCTGGAAGACGCGGGAGAAGCGGAAAAAATGGGGAAAGCGGACGATGCCGGTCGATTTTCTTTCGTTCTCTGGGTTTCTCGAAGAAAGATGCCTGAAGAATGCGCCGCGCGTTTTGCCGGACGCTGCATCGTCTATCGTCCGCGTTTTACGGTCGCGCTCGGCGTCGGCTGCGACCGCGGCACGACGTGTGCGACGATCATCGAGGCGGTCGACGCGGCGCTTGCCGCGTGCGGTGCGAAACCCGCCGACGTCGCGGCTGTGGCGAGCATCGACCTGAAATCCGACGAAGCGGCGCTCCTCGAAGTGGCCGCCGCGCGCGGGTGGGATATCCGTTTCTATTCGGCGTCCGAACTCGCCGCCGTCGACGTCCCACACCCCTCCGAAGTCGTTCGGCGCCATACGGGGACGTCGTCGGTCTCGGCGGCCGCCGCGTTGCTCGCGGCGAGGGCCGAAAAAGCCGCGCTCATCGTCGAAAAAATCCGTCGGTGCGGCCTCGACGGCCGCAACGCCACTGTTTCCATTGCAAGGATAGAAGAATGACCCAGGAAAACCACACGCCGGATTCCGCGCGCGCGACCGCACAAAAGCCGAACGCCGGAAAAATCACGCTCGTCGGCCTCGGCCCGGGGCGCCACGATTACCTGACGGAGCGCGCGCGCAAAGCGATCGCCGAAGCCGACACGGTCATCGGTTACGTCACGTATATCCGGCTCGTCCAGGACTTGCTCGAAGGCAAGGAGATCATCAAAAAAGCGATGTCCGAAGAACTCGACCGCGCGATCGAAGCGTTCGACCGCGCGCGTCTCGGGAAGAAGGTCGCCATCGTCTCGTCGGGCGACGCGGGCGTCTATGGCATGGCCGGTCCGACGTTCGAAATGCTTTTTCAAGCCGGCTGGACGCCCGAATCGGAGGTCGAAGTCGAGATCGTCCCCGGCGCCTCGGCGATCAACGCGTGCGCCTCGCTCGTCGGCGCGCCGCTGACGCACGACTTTTGCGCGATTTCGCTCTCCGACCTGCTCACGCCGTGGCCGACGATCGCGCGTCGCCTCGACGCCGCCGCGTACGCGGATTTCGTCGTCGCTCTCTACAACCCGAAAAGCGGGCGCCGGACGCGGCATATCCGCGAGGCACAGCGGATTTTTCTTCGCCACCGCGACCCCGAAACGCCCGTCGCCGTCGTCAAATCGGCTTTTCGCCCCAAACAGCGCGTCGAGATTACGACGCTCGGCGCGATGGCAGGCGCCGAGATCGGAATGCTCTCGACGGTACTGATCGGGAATTCGAGCACCACCGTGAAGCACGGGCTGATGATTACCCCGCGCGGCTATACGGACAAATACGAACTCGAACGCGGACGCCGTTCGGCGCGCGACGGTGAAAAACCGGGGCGCTCGCTTTCGACGGGGCTTGCCGGATGGCTCGAAGCTGTCTCGACGAGCGGTCAATCCCCCGCCGAACTTGCGAAAATCTATCGCCTTCCCGAAGATTACATCGCCGCCGTGATGGAAGATTCCTCCGAGGCCGGTGAGAAATCGGGGCAAAACGCGCCGGGAGGAAATCGGCCATGAAGCGGATGAACGACGATTCGTCAACGAACCCCGGACGCGTCGACCTCGTCGGCGCGGGGCCGGGCGACCCCGACCTCGTGACCCTGAAGGCGGCGCGGCTCATCCAGAGCGCCGAAGTCGTCGTATACGACAATCTTGTCGGCGACGCGATACTCGACCTGATCCCGCCGAAAGTCGAACGCATCTACGTCGGCAAGAGCGCGGGGAACCATACGCTGCCGCAAGAGGAAATCTGCGCGCTGCTCGTCGAAAAAGCCAAAGAGGGAAAGCGCGTCGTCCGTTTGAAGGGCGGCGACCCTTTCGTCTTCGGGCGCGGCGGCGAGGAGATCGACGTCCTGATCGACGCCGGAATCCCCGTGGGAATCGTTCCCGGCGTCACGGCGGCGCTCGGCGCGGCGGCGAGCTTCGGTTTCCCGCTGACGCACCGCGATTACGCGCAAAGCTGCGTTTTCGTCACGGGGCACTTGAAAGACGACTCGGTCGACCTCAACTGGCCGATGCTCGCGCAAGCCCGACAGACGGTCGTGATCTACATGGGTATCATCGGCGTCGAAATCGTTTCGGCGCGCCTCCAGGAGGCCGGACTGCCCGGCGATACGCCCGCCGCGCTCGTCTATCGCGCGACCTGCCCCGACGAAAAACTCTTCCCCGCGACCGTCGCGACGCTGCCGAAAGTCGTCCAGGAAGAAGCGGTGAAATCGCCGACGCTGATCGTCATCGGCCAGGTTCTGAAATTGGCGGTTTCAGGGGACGGGAGACAGGAGACGGGAGACAGAGCGGCCTCAGGTATCAGGAATCAGATCGGTTAGCAGCGGCTTCGCCGCCGGAGAAGAGATTTGAAACACCGATCGGTTTTCATCCGAGGTTTGATCACTGAAAGGAAGGGGGATTCGTGACTCCCTCCCCTGACAAGCAGGGCGATTGCACCTAATGGTCATAAAGGAGCCATCCCCAAGACGCGCATCCGCTCATCGTCATCCCAAGCGGCCCTCTTGCGCCGCGAACGGACGCTTTTCTTCGGATGTGTTTTAT
>JAISDL010000057.1 GCA_031264825.1 Accumulibacter sp.
CTGAATCAGGAGACAGGAGACAGAGGACAGGAAACAGAGAAAAATATGCGGCGCGAAGCGCCGGAAAATAATCTGTCTCCCGTCTCCTGACATCTGTCTCCTGAATTAGGCTATATTTATCCTAATTCGCGTTATACTACGGTCAGGAGATACAGCATGAACATCAACGCCGATAATCTTGTATCGATTTCAGAAGCCAACCGGAATTTTTCAAAGGTTGCCCGCCTCGTTGACGAGAGAGGAACGGCGATCATCCTGAAGAATAATGCACCGCGCTATGTGCTGTTGGATTACAGCCTTTTCCGCGAGAACTCCGTCGCGGACGCCGCCGATGTGGACGCGGCGGCGGTGCGGATATTGGCAAAACACCTTCGGGCGTTTGAAGAATTGGCGAAATGATCCTTTTGAGCAAGGAGCACGCCCAGCGT
The DNA here is from genome assembly GCA_031264825.1 of Accumulibacter sp. Lineage (GTDB taxonomy): Bacteria > Pseudomonadota > Gammaproteobacteria > Burkholderiales > Rhodocyclaceae > Propionivibrio. The sequence goes on from JAISDL010000057.1 coordinate 429, forward strand.
CTGCATCGAAAACTCCTGAAGCAGACGGGCGGCACAGGAGGAATCCGCGACAAGGATTTGCTCGAACTGATTTTACTCGCAAGTCGGTAATTCCCTTTTCACGGCCCTTCAAAACTCTTGAGCAGTTCGTCGAGCGCACCGACTCGCCCTCGCGCCGCTTCGAGCCTGCCCTTGTCGAATAATTCCACGTAGCTTTCTTTCCGCGTCAAATCGAGTTCCCCGCATTTTCCACGGATCGCTTTTTTGCAATCGCTCGACGCTTCGGGGACACGCTCTCCGAGAATCGACAGAAACAGGCCTTCCACGCACGGGTTCGACCCGATCAATCGAATCGCGTATTTCTTCGACATTCTTTCGTCTTCCGCTTTCCATGAAATATCCGTATCGAGCAAGGCGACGCATTGGTCGAAGTCGTATCTTTTTACAATCTTGACGGCATACCCGATTACATTCGACGGCCCTCGGCCCTTGGCATTTCTTGTCGTCACGCCGACTCCTTCATTGTCCGCGCAATACAATGAACGCAGAAAGCCAAGGAAGGCCGTTTCGGTTTGACCTTCTCCGACCGCCAACAGAGTACGCCGTACCCGTCGGGCTTTCAAAGGGTCGCCTACAAGCGCGGGACGGCGCCGTAGGCGCCCGCCAGGTATTTGGCGACCAGATTATCGTCGGATCGCACCCCCGTGACACTGTCGAGGCGCCAAGCCTCGCTCTCGCCCCGGTCGTCCTTTTCCACGAGGACGATTTGAGGTTTGTGCAAAAAACTCAACACATCGACGGAATGGCAGGTAAATATTATCTGCGCGTTCTTCGGATTCTCTTCCGGCAAAAAAAACAGGTCGAGGATCGGCTCCAGCATATGCGGATGAAGGCTGAGTTCCAACTCGTCGATGAGCGCCAAACCGCCGTGGCGCAGGACGCGAAGGATTTTTGAAAGCAGGAAAAACAGGGCTTGCGTTCCACTGGATTCGTACATGAACATCAGGCGGTGCTGCGCCTCGTCACCCACTCGGTGGACGCCATGAGGGATATATTTTTTCACCGTTTCGCCTTTTTCGAGCAGGGGTATTTCTTCAAAAACCACGTCGTGCAAGCCCAAATCCCAGCGATTGAGATAGTGGACCATCTTGTCGCGCATTTCCGCGTTGAGCATATAAAACTCGGAGGCGCGAAGAATCTGCTCGACGCTCATGTTGCAGTGGCCGAAATTGTCGACATTGCTCGGAATCTCTATTGAAGCAAGTCTGAGAGCCAGATCGACGCCGTATTGCGCGGCGGTCGAAATCAACGAGGCATTCTGGCGTACCTTCGCGGCCTCGCTCGGAAGCATGCCGAACTTCTGCTGCTTGACGCTGTACGCCCGCTTGGCGGGATCCCATGTGCGCTCGAAAACGATCGAACGCTTTTTGGATTCGCGCGTATCGCGTGTCAACAAGGCTTCATAAAAAACACGTTCTTCCGAAGCGCGCAAGCGGTAAAACCACTCGCGTTCGTCCATTTCAAATTCCAGTTCGAATTCGCTCGGCTCGTCCTGCGCGGAAAAATGCGGCATCAGGGGAATCAAGCCGTCGGGCGGAAGCTCGCCGAACGAGTATTTCACAAACCACGTCACAAAAACGAGCGCATTGATGAGGTTTGTCTTGCCGCTCGCGTTGGGGCCGATGAGGCAAAGCGCTTTCGAGACGCGTTTCCCCTGCGGCGAGGCGCAGGAAAGACAGTCATCGTCGGCGCTGCGGCGTGGGCCGAGTTCGAGCGAAATGCGCTGCTTGTCTCGAAATGAATGAAAATTCTGTAGCGAAAACGCCCTTAACATCGCGCCCTCCCGATCATCGTCGATCGAATATTCGTCAAATAGGCTGGAAACCCTCCTCAATATACACTTATTAAACGGAATTCAACAAAATTTTGTTGAATTCCGGGAAATAACGAGGAAAAACCCGGCGATCAAGAGAAGGCGCGCTGTCGGCACCGCCCTTGGGTCTTGCGGTAAATTACGCGATCCCCGCGACGAGCGGGACGAAGCGCACGTCTTCGAGCAAGGTTTCGAGGTAGTTCGTCGCACCGCGGCGTTCGACGAGAAGGAGTTTCTGGCGACCGCTTTCGTTTTCGAGCGGGAGGAGCATCTTTCCGCCGATCGCGAGTTGCTCGCGGACGGCTTCGGGAACGCCGCGCGCGGCCGCCGCGAAGATGATCGTGTCGAAGGGCGCGGCATTGGGGAGGCCGCAGGATCCGTCGCCGTATTTGAGGCGAACGCGGAACTGGCGTATTTTTTTGAGGTTGTTGCGCGCTTCTTCCAAAAGGCCTTCGATGCGCTCGATCGAAAAGACTTCGCGCGCAAGGATTGCCAAGAGCGCGGTCTGGTAGCCGCTACCCGTCCCGATTTCGAGGGTTTTTCCCAGCGCGCGGCCTTCGAGCAGGATTTCCAGCATCCGCGCGACGATGTAGGGTTGCGAGATCGTTTGCGAGAAACTGAGCGGGAGCGCCGTGTCTTCGTACGCGCGCGGCGAGAGGGCTTCCTGGACGAAGAGGTGGCGCGGGACCGACTCGACCGCCGCGAGGACGCTTTCGTTGCGTATCCCCTGCTCGCGCAGACGCTTGATCATCCTCGCGCGCGTCCGCCGCGAGGTCATCCCGATTCCGGCGACGCTCATCGTTCGAACCAGCCGCGAACCATCGGGAGTTGCGCGTTGTGGGTCAAATCGATCCGCAGGGGGGTAATCGAAACGCGCCCGTGCGCGACCGCGTGGAAGTCGGTCCCCTCGCCCGCATCCTGCGCGGGGCCGGCGGCACCGACCCAGTAGACGACTTCGTCGCGCGGCGTTACCGAGCGGATCACGTTTTCGGCCCGATGGCGCTTGCCGAGGCGCGTCACTTCCCAGCCTTGCAGTTGGTCGTAGGGCAGATCGGGGACGTTGACGTTGAGCAGAAGCGGTTCGCGCAGCTTCTGCTTGCAGAGGAGGCGGACGACTTCGAGCGCGACGCGCGAAGCCGTTTCGAAATGCTCCGCGGTTTTTCGGCAGAGCGAGACGGCGACCGACGGGATTCCGAGCAGATAGCCCTCGGTCGCCGCGGCGACGGTCCCCGAATAGAGCGTATCGTCGCCCATATTGGGGCCGAGGTTGATTCCCGAGACGACCATGTCGGGCAGGTCGTCGAACATCCCCGTCACGGCGAGGTGGACGCAGTCGGTCGGCGTTCCGTTGACGTAGTAGAAGCCGTTTGCGACGCGGCGAAGCGAAAGCGGCCGGTCGAGCGTCAGCGAATTCGACGCGCCGCTGCGGTCGCGTTCGGGCGCGACGACGGTCACTTCCGCTTCGACCGAGAGCGTTTCCGCGAGACATTCGATCCCCGGTGAAAAATAGCCGTCGTCGTTGCTCAAGAGTATTCGCATATCGATCCGCCGTGGCGCGCTTGAAAAACAGGGGCCGGTTTCGCGCCGCGTCCGTTTCGCAATCTTCAAAAAAGGGTGATTATACGACAGAGGACAGAAGACTGAGGACTGAGGACAGATCAGTTAGGGCGGCTTCGCCGCCGGAGAAAAATCCACGAGGCGGGCAAGATGCCCACACTCCCAGAGTATAGGTTGGGGTGAGCGGAGCGATGCCCAACGTCTCGCTTGCGCGAAGCGCAAGCCACTTCAGAGATCAGGAATCAAAAAACAAGAACCGCGAAACACGCGAAAAGCGCGAAAATTTATCCAAACACTTCACCTTTCGCGTCTTTCGCGCCTTTCGCGGTTGAAATCGGTTTTCATCTGTCTCCTGTCTCCTGTCTCCCGTCTCCTGTCGCCCTGAAATCCGCGAGCCGAAACCCGGCGACCCACAGGACGGCGAAATAGACCGACGCGCCCGCGACGACGATCAGCGAAAGCCGGATCACGCGCTCGGTCACGCTTGGCGACGCGAGCCAGCTTTCGGCGTCGCCGCCCACCCACCACAGCGCCGCGCCCATCGCCGCGAGCGCGACCGAAACCCTTGCGTAAAATACGGCCCACCCCGGCTGGGGTGTGTAGCTCCCGTTGCGCCGCAGCCCACGGTAAAGCAACGCGGCGTTCAAATACGCGGCGAGACCGATCGAGAGCGCGAGGCCGGCGTGTTTGAGCCACCCGACGAAAGAGAAGTTGAACGCCTGCGTGGCGCAGAGCGTGAGTAACGCGATCTTCACGGGCGTCCGAACGTTCTGGCGCGCGTAAAAACCCGGCGCGAGCACTTTGACGAGCATCAGCCCCAAAAGGCCGAAACTGTACGCGACGAGCGCGTTCTTCGTCTGAAGCGCGTCGGCGACCGTAAACGCGCCGTGCTTGAAGAGCGTGGCGACGAGCGGAACCGCCAGGATCGCCAGAGCGACCGCCGCCGGCGCGGCGAGCAGGAAGGTCAGGCGAAGCCCCCAATCGAGCAGGCGCGAGTATTCGTCCGAATTTCCGCTTGCGTGATACTTGCTCAGCGAGGGCAGGAGGATCGTCCCGAGCGCGGCGCCGAGCAGACCGCTCGGAAACTCCATCAGGCGGTCGGCGTAGTAGAGCCACGAAACGCTGCCGTTCTCCAGAAAAGAAGCGAAAACCGTGTTGATCAGCAAGCTTATCTGTGCGACCGAAACGCCGAGAACGGCGGGCCCCATCAGCTTCAGGACGCGGCGGACGCCGGGGTCGCGCGGTTCGAACGAGAAGCGCGGCAACATCCCGATGCGCGCGAGGCTCGGCAACTGAAAGGCGAGTTGGAAGATGCCGCCGAGAAAAACAGCCCAGCCGAGCGCGAGAACCGGACGCTCGAAAAACGCCGCGCCGAAGAGCGCCATTCCGATGAACGAAAGGTTGAGCCAGACCGGCGTAAAGGCGGGAACGGCGAAACGCCCCCAGGTATTGAGGATTCCGCCGGCGAGCGCGGTCAGCGAGATGAAGAGGATATAAGGGAAGGTCAGTCGCGTCAGTTCGACGGTCAGCTCGAACTTCGTCGCGTCCGCCGCGAAACCCGGCGAGGATACGTGGATGAGAAAGGGCGCGGCGACGACGCCGAGCGCGGTGACGGCGACGAGCGCGAAAAAAAGCAGGGTCGTCACGCGGTCGACGAGACTCTTGGCGGCTTGGTCGCCCCCCCGGTTCTTGTACTCGCCGAGGATCGGGACGAAGGCCTGCGAAAACGCGCCTTCGGCGAAAAGGCGACGCAAGAGGTTGGGGAGCCTGAACGCGACAAAGAATGCGTCGGTCATGATTCCGGCGCCGAAGGCGCGCGCGATGACGAAGTCGCGGACAAACCCGAGGATGCGGGACAGCAAGGTCATGCCGCTTATCGTAGCCAGGGCTTTGAGCAGATTCATGGGAGAGGCAAGGTGCGGCGCATGGGGCATTTTACCGCAGGGGCGCGTCGAAATGCCGAAGCTCTGTACTGCCAGGGCAATCCGCAAGCTTGTCGTGAGCGTAGCGAACCTATAGGTAGGGCTGAGGAACGAAGCCCAACGTAAGGTAAAATGACCGAATGAGAACCGCTGGGCGAAGCGATGTGGTACGGATTCCCAACTTTCCCCCTGACAAGGGGGAAATGAAGGGGGTTATCGGTACTTCAGCCAACCCGCAGAGGTCGGGATAAGTGCGTAGGGCACGGCGCGCCGTGCCCCTACAAGATCGCGCGTATCTGTCCTGTATGTCGTCTACACGATGAGATGCGATGAGTGTATTCGTCTGATGTCTGCGAGAAAAGCCAATGGAACCGAGCGAAAGCAATACCGTGACCTTGATTCTTGATCTGGAGAACCCGCCGCCGCTGTCGGATGAGCAGCGGGCGAGGCTGACCGCACTGGCGGCGATGCCGGATGAACGAATCGACTACAGCGACGCGCCTTACGAGCCGGACGCCGCCCGCGCGCGCCGTCAAGGCTTGATGAAGTGTTCCCGGTAGTACTTCAGTTCCTCGATTGATTCGCGGACATCCGCGAGCGCGGTGTGATTGGCCGTTTTCGTGAAACCCTTGGCGACTTCGGGTTTCCAGCGTTTGCAGAGTTCTTTGAGCGTACTCACGTCGAGGTTGCGGTAGTGGAACCAGGATTCCAGCGTCGGCATGTAGCGCGTCATGAAACGGCGGTCCTGACCGATCGAGTTGCCGCACATCGGCGATACGCCCGGCGGCGCGTAGGACTTCACGAAAGAGAGCGCTTTCGCCTCGACGGCGGCCTCGTCGAGCGTCGAAGCCTTGACCTTGTCGATGAGGCCGGAGCGACCGTGCGTCCCCTTGTTCCACGCGTCCATCGCGTCGAGCAGGGCGTCGGTCTGGTGGACGACCCAGACGGGCGACTCGGCGATAATATTCAGATTGCCGTCGGTGATGATCATCGCCAGCTCGATGATGCGCTCGCGTTCGGGGTCGAGGCCGGTCATTTCCATGTCCAGCCAAACGAGATGATTTGCGTCCTGTGCCATATAATGCGTCCGGTTTGGAAATTTTCTTATTTTGTCACAATTCGATGCCGGCTTTATTTTCCGTAATCTTTCTTTGCGCGTTTTTTTTGAAGATTTCGCTGCGCCTCTGGCTCGCGTGGCGACAGATACGCCACGTCGCCGCGCACCGCGCCGAAGTCCCCGAAGCCTTCGCCGGACGCATCCGCCTCGCGTCGCACCAGCGTGCCGCCGACTATTGCATCGCCCGGACAAAGCTCGGAGCGATCGGGCTATTCATCGACGCCGCGCTGCTCCTCGCGCTGACCTACGGCGGCGGATTGCAGGCGATGCACGAATTCCTGTCCGCGTGCCTCGACGGCGCGTTCTACAGCGTCGCGCTTGTCGCTCTCGTGGCGCTCGTTTCCGAACTCGTCGACCTTCCGCTCGCGCTTTACGCGCAGTTCGTCGTCGAGCAAAAATTCGGCTTCAACCGGATGTCGCTCAAGCTCTTTTTCGTCGACCTCGCAAAGCAGACGGTCGTCGGCGCGCTCATCGGCGTTCCGGTACTCCTCGTTGCGATCCACTTCATCGAAACGCGAAGCGCCGCGTGGTGGGTTTACACCTGGCTGTTCTGGTGTGCGTTCAACGTCCTGATTCTCTTCCTCTATCCCTTGTGGATCGCGCCGCTTTTCAACACCTTCGCGCCGCTCGAAGACGCACCGCTCAAGGCGAGGATCGAAGCGCTCCTCGACCGCTGCGGATTTGCCGCGTCGGGGCTTTTCGTCATGGACGGTTCGAAGCGCTCGGCCCACGGCAACGCGTACTTCACGGGCTTCGGAAAAACCAAGCGCATCGTTTTCTTCGACACGCTTTTGAAACGGCTCGACGCTTCCGGCGTCGAGGCCGTCCTCGCGCACGAACTCGGTCACTTCAAATACAAGCACGTCGTCAAGCGTATCGCTTTGCTCTTTGCCGTCTCGCTCGCGTTTTTCGCGCTCTTCGGGCGCCTGATCGACGCCGAATGGTTTTATCGCGGCCTCGGCGTCGAAGCGTCCGGCGCGGCGCTCGCGCTGATCCTCTTTTTTCTGACGCTGCCGGTTTTCATCTTCCCGCTGTCGCCGCTGATGAATTTCGCTTCGCGCCGCGACGAATTCGAAGCCGACCGCTACGCGACTGAGCATTCGGAGGAGGGCGCTCTGGCGGACGCGCTCGTCCGCATTTACGACGACAACGCCTCGACGCTGACGCCGGATCCGCTCCACTCGCTGTTCTACGATTCGCACCCGCCCGCGTATATCCGCATCCGCCGGCTTGCGGGGTGTGCGGGACCTGCGGGGCGCACGAATTGAAAGCCGAAGGGGTCGTCGTCGCCACGCACGGACGGCATTACCGCGTCGAATTTTCCGACGGTGAAACGCGCCTGTGCTTTCCCCGTGGTAAAAAGAGCGAAATCGCCTGCGGCGACCGCGTTACGGTCGAATGCGACGACGGAATCCACGCGGGCGGCGGTGTCATCGAAAAAGTCGGCGCGCGCGATACCTTGCTCTACCGCTCGAACGCCTTCCGAAAAAAACTGATCGCGGCGAACCTCGACCAGCTCATCGTCCTGGTCGCGGCCGAACCTAGCTTTTCGGTCGAACTCGTGACGCGCTGCCTTGTCGCCGCCGAAGACCAGCGGATCGAAACGCTGATCGTCCTCAACAAACGCGACCTCGCCGACAAGTTCGCCGCCGCGCTCTCCCGGCTCGAAGCCTTCCGCCGCGCCGCGTACCGCATCGTTCCGCTCTCGGCGATCCGCGGCGCGGAGGAAATGCGACCGTACCTCGCCGGCCGTTCGAGCCTTCTCGTCGGCCAGTCGGGCATGGGCAAAACGACGCTGATCAACGCGCTGTTTCCAGAAGCGAACGCTGCGACGCGAGAAATTTCGGACGCGCTCGATTCGGGTCGGCACACGACGACTTTCTCGGCGCTCTACCGCCTCGACGCCGCCTCGTCGCTGATCGATTCGCCGGGTTTGCAGGATTTCGGGCTGAAACATCTGAGTTTCGGAGACGTCGAGCGCGCCTTCCCTGACTTTTCGCCCTTTGTCAGGGAATGTCGCTTTCACGACTGCCGTCACGACCGTGAGCCGGACTGCGCGATCCGCGCCGCGCTCGAACGCGGTGAAATCGCCGAAGAGCGCTACGCCGCGTTCCGGTCGATCGTGAACGACTGATTTCGATGCCGTCAGGGTAGTGCAGGCGCTTCGAAACATGAAAATTTCGACTCGCAACTCGAATCGACCCCCCGTTCGGATTCTATAATCATCTTGCCGGACGTGTCGCATTCGTCCAAGATATCGGTTTGCTGGGATGGAAGGCGCGCTTTCTGTATCAGGTGTGTCGTAATGGCTCGGCGGTGAGCATCATCAGGGCGAAAGGCGTGGGGCGCTCCGTCCTCTTGAGGGAGAAGATGAAATGAACGAGGTTCCGCATTGATGCAAAATCCATTCGACACGCAAGCTTTGGACGCGCTGCTCGCTTCCGGTGAATGGACCGGCGTAGAGTTCAAGGCGGCGCGCGGCGCCCTGCCGAAGTCCGCGTTTGAGGCGGTTTCCGCCTTTGCCAATACGCGAGGAGGCTGGCTGGTGCTCGGCGTCGCGCAACACGGCGAGAACTTTGAAGTCTGCGGCGTGACCGACCCGGACAAACTGCAAAACGATTTTCTTTCCGTGCTTCACGCCGACGCTAAAGTGAATCACGATGTGGGAATAACGGCGCATCGACAGCAGCGCGACGGCAAAACCGTGCTGGCTTTCCATATCGCCGAGAATCCGCGCACACGCAAACCGGTTTATCTGGATGGCGACATCCGACGAACCTTCATCCGCAAAGGCGGCGGTAACTACCGGGCGCAGGCGCATGAAATCGAGCGGATGCTACGCGATGCCACGGCCGACCGTTGGGATGGGCAGCCATTCACCCGCGTCGATCTGGCCGAGGCTTTGCACAGCGGTAGTCTGAAGTGGTATCGGGATCGTTTTCATGCCGACAATCCGGGTTTCGACGTGGAGCAGCCGCATCACGAATTCCTCTATGAGTGGGGCTACATCGTCAAAGACGGCAGGCAACGCTGGCCCACCCGTGCTTGCGTGGCGTTGTTCGGCTCGCTGCGTGGCGTACGCAATCTGTTGCCGCGCCCGGTTCTGGATTTGCGATTTCTCGGCTATGGCAGCAAGGAGGATATGCCGGAAACGCGCTGGATCGACCGGCTGGTGTGTGAGGAAAACATCATCCAGAGTTGGCGGCAGTTACTGGCCAAATACCTGTTTTTCATGCCCAAGACGTTTCGGGATATCGATCCGGCGACACTGGAGCGGCGGGATGCGCCTGCGGGTTTCCGCGTGTTCCGCGAAGCGGCGGTCAACCTGTTGATCCATCAGGATTACGGCGATCATTCGCGCAAGGCCGTCATTCAATTTTTCACCGACGGTATCCAGCTATGGAACCCCGGCGACAGTTTCGGTAGCGAAGAGCTTCTATTGGAACCCGGTGAAAAAGAAGTCCGCAACCCGGCCATTGCGATGGCTTTGCGCCGCATCGACATGTGCGAACAGGCCGGTACAGGCTTGCGCATGATGCGCCGAGAATGGCGAGCGCTGGGTTACGCGGCTCCTGTGTATCACAATGACCGGGTACACAAAGCCTTCGAGATGTTTTTGCCCGATGCGTCGCGGGTGATTTGGACAGAGGCGGAGGAAATCAAAGCACCTCCGCCAGTCGTCGACCCAGTCGTCGACCCAGTCACCGACCCAGTCGACCCAGTCACCGACCCAGTCGACCCAGTCACCGACCCGGTCACCGACCCAGTCACCGACCCAGTCACCGACCCAGTCGAACCAGTCACCGACCCAGTCGAACCAGTCACCGACCCGGTTTATCAACTCCTGTATGCTTTGGCGAACGGCCCACTGTCGCCGTCGGCTGCGCAGAAAGCTGTGGGGTTGAAGCATCGTCCGACCTTCCGTGCCAACTATCTCTATCCGGCCCTGGATGCCGGTCTGGTCGAAATGACCTTGCCGCATACGCCCAACAGCCGTTTGCAGAAATACCGGCTGACCGAAGCGGGTTTGAGTCGGCAAGCGTCGATGACGCGCCAACGAAGCGACGCCGACAGAGAGTGAGTTCCGTGTATCCCGTCTTCGGCGCGGGGCCTCGTCGTTTTACGGCGCGCCACCATGCTGTCCTCGACAAATTTCACAAATTTCCGTTCTTTGAGTCATTGGTCGGCGAGACGCTATAATTCCAAACTTTTCCTTTCAAAAGCAAAAACGCGGCCCGCAAGGCGCGGCCTTGAATTCGTCATGCTCGTTTACCGTGGTTTTCCTTCGGCGCCCTCTGGAAGGGTGGCGCTGACCATCGGCAATTTCGACGGCGTCCACGTCGGGCACCGCGCCGTGCTCGCGCGGCTCGTCGCGGCGGCGAAGGCGCGGGGGCTGACTTCGGCGGTGCTGACTTTCGAGCCGCACCCGCGCGAATTCTTTGCACGCGGCGCTTCCCCGGCGCGGCTTTCGACCCTGCGTGAAAAACTCGAACGCATCGCCGCCGAGGGCGTCGAGCAGACCTTCGTCTGCCGCTTCGACCGCCGCTTCGCCGCGCTTTCGGCCGAGGACTTCATCGACCGCATCCTGG
>JAISDL010000134.1 GCA_031264825.1 Accumulibacter sp.
CTGATTCCTGATACCTGATCCTGAAATGGCTTGCGCTTCGCGCAAGCGAGATGTTGGGCGTAGCAATGCTCACCCCAACCTATGATTCAGGGATAATGGAATAAAAAAATCCCGTGCCAGTTTCGGCACGGGATTGAAATCCCATCGTTGCGATGGGTCAGGGAGGGTCATACTTCTGTTGCCAGTAGGGGATTACTGGAACGCTTTCAGTATAGGGAAACGCCGGACTTCCGTCTGCAATAATTATATTGTAATTTTGTGACGCTTTGTAAGAGCCGACGCGGCCTGAAAACCGGGTTACGATAAAAAAATCCCGTGCCGGTTTCGGCACGGGATTGAAATCCCATCGTTGCGATGGGTCAGGGAGGGTCATACTTTTGTTTCCAGTAGGGGATTACTGGAACAACTTCAGTATAGGAAGGCGCCCGACTTCCGTCTGCAATAATTATATTGTAATTTTGTGACGCTTTGTAATATCCGCTGGGATTTGAGACCGCTCGTCGTGTTTTTCCCGGCGCTGGTCGCTTCAGGAATCAGGAATCAGGAGACAGGGGACGGGAGACAGATGAAAACCGATCGGGAAGAATCGGTATAGTGGAGTGGGTTCTTGTAGGGGCACGGCGTGCCGTGCCCATCGGCGGTATAGGTTGGTGGTGAGCGCAGCGAACCCCAACGATTCCGCAGGCTTATCATGGATCATGGATCAGATGAAAACCGATTTCAACCGCGAAAGGCGCGAAAGACGCGAAAAGTGAAGTGTTTGCATAAATTTTCGCGGTTTTTGTCTTCTGATTCCTGAACCCTGAAATGGCTTGCGCTTCGCGCAAGCGAGATGTTGGGCATCGCTACGCTCACCCCAACCTATACTCTGGGAGTGTGGGCATCTTGCCCGCTTCGTGGATTTTTCTCCGGCGGCGACGCCGCCGCTGACCGATCTGATCCCTGTCTCCTGATTCCTGATACCTGATTGGTGGCGACGCCGCCGCTCACCGATCTGATCCCTGTCTCCTGAACCCTGATCCCTGAAGTGGCTTGCGCTTCGCGCAAGCGAGATGTTGGGCATCGCTGCGCTCACCCCAACCTATATATACTCTGGGAGTGTGGGCATCTTGCCCGCCTCGTGGATTTTTCTCCGGCGGCGAAGCTACCGCTCACCGATCTGATTCCTGACATCTGATCCCTGATACCTGATCTGTCTCCTGATCCCGCAGCCGATCGGCGACCGTCCTCCAGCGCGGATCGTCGGGGACGGATTCGGCGAGGATCGCGTCGCACCCCGCCGCGTCGAGCGTGTGCAAGGCGTCGTAGAGCGCGCGCGCGTAGGCTTCGGGGTCGTCGGGCAGGCGGAGTCGCGCTTGAGCGCGAAGCTCGGCGTCGATCGGCGAGAAGACGAGGACGCCGATTTTTTTCCCTTCGGCCGTCAATTTTTCGCAGACTTCCGGTAAGCGCGACGCTTTGACCGCGGTGAGCGGCGTTCGCGGCGCTTCGCTTTTCTGAGAAGCTTTGGGCAGTTCGACGCGCGTGCCGAGGAGGGCTTCGATGCGCTCCGGTGGAAGGGCGCCCAAGCGGAGAATGCGCGGCGCGAAGCCTTCGCCGCGCGAGAGATCGACGATCGTCGATTCGATCCCGACCGGGCAGGGCCCACCGTCGATCACGAGGGGGATCGCGTCGCCGAATTCTTCCCGGACGTGTTCCGCGCGCGTTGGGCTGACGTGACCGAAGCGGTTCGCCGACGGCGCGGCGATTCCGCAAAGTCCTCCGCATCCTCCGCCGGAACGCGCGAAGGCGCGCAGGAGTTTGAGCGCGACCTGGTGCGCGGGGACGCGGAGCGCGACGGTCTCCTGCCCGCCCGTCACGACGTCGGGGACGTTGGGCGCGCGCGGAAGAACGAGCGTCAGCGGGCCGGGCCAGAACGCCTCGGCGAGCGCGCGCGCGGCGGACGGGATCGATCGCACCCACGGGGAGAAGGCGTTCGCGTCGGGAAGGTGGACGATCAGCGGATGGTCGGCGGGGCGATTCTTGATGGCGAATATCCGCGAGACGGCCTGGGGGTTCGCGGCGTCCGCACCGAGGCCGTAGACGGTCTCGGTCGGGAAGGCGACGAGTTCGCCGGCGCGCAGCAATTCGACGGCGTGGGCGTAGTCCGGCATTTTCAGCGCGATGCTCAAGGCTGCGGCAAGGTTTTCGCGAGGACGATTTCGGTCTGCCAGCTTCGGAATTTTGCGAGCCTCTGCGCGATGACGGAATCCTTGAGCGCGAGGATTTCGATGGCGAACAGCGCGGCGTTGACGGCGCCCGCCTCGCCGATCGCAAACGTTGCGACCGGGATGCCGGCGGGCATCTGCACCATCGACAAGAGCGAATCGATCCCCTGGAGGTACTTCGACGGCATCGGGACGGCCAGAACCGGCAAGTCGGTCTTGGAAGCGAGGACGCCCGCCAAGTGCGCCGCGCCGCCCGCCGCGCCGATCAGCACGCGGATTCCGCGGCTTTTCGCCGTCGCGGCGTACGCGAGCGCGGTATCCGGCGTCCGATGCGCCGAAAGGATTTTGGCGTCATAGGGGATTTCGAATTCTTTGAGTTTCGCCGCGCATTTTTCCATCACGGGCCAATCACTGTCCGAACCTACGACGAGGCCAACGAGCGGCTTCATATCTTCTCCCTGTTTCAAGGTTTTTGGGCGAGGGCGCGTTCGGCGCTCTCGAGGGTATTCGCCAGCAGCATCGTGATCGTCATCGGGCCGACGCCGCCGGGAACCGGCGTGATGAAGGCCGCTTTTTCCTTCACGCGCTCGAAATCGACGTC
>JAISDL010000092.1 GCA_031264825.1 Accumulibacter sp.
TTATGTCATCATGGAAAAAAGTCTCCACTCGTTTTTTTGCCAATTCAAGAAATTCAGGCCATCTCAATTCATGGGCGCATAGTTCAATAAAGTCCTCCGGTATCGTGTCGGAGTCAAAGCCTTCACGGCCGCATGTCGCAAAAGTATCCGCCACTTTTTTTAGAAAAACAGGTTTCAATTCGCCATAGTCCCTGAGTAAAGCTATTGCGTCGAACATCGTGCTTTCGGCGCGATCTACGCCAAAATTTGAATCAAGTATATTGATAAGATTATTTATATAGATATCCAGGAGCTTTTCTGCATATCTGATATCCATAAGCCTTGTGCTCACGCGCTTATTCCTCTCACTTGAAACGCCGATCCACATACTCAGCAGTTGTTTGTGCAGTTCCCGGAAATTTCGGCTTGCCCCCACCAACGGCTGGCGCATCGGATTACGGAGAAGAATATCCGGTTATCCATTTATACAGAAACTCATAAAAATTATTCGCATAATGCACGGAACCGGATGGGAACCATAAATAAACAGGACACTCCCCATCCTGAAATTCGTTGTACTCGAAGAAGAAGGTCTCGTCCAAATCCGTCTCACAAAAGACTAATTTCGAGTCACCAAGCAAACCTGTTTTACGATCCAGAAGATAATGGTATACGATGTCGCCACCGACTGCCGACTCGAATGGCATGCCATAGACGCTGTAGATTTCGTAGCCTCCAATCTCTCCGCCTCTATACTCTTTCAAGAACCATTTGTATGAATCAGGCAGCGGGCGATTCAAAGCAGTTTCCGCCTTGAGTATCCACTCGTCGTCTACCGCGTCAGACGGCGAGCCAAGGTTCATGATGGAAGCGTGGCTCGCAATCAATTCCCGAACTTCTTCAACGCCTGGTTTTTTCATGACTATTGTGGTCTGTAATTGTAATCTAGCCGTTGGGCTTCACTTCGCTCAGCCCGACCTATTCTCCAGACTGCCCGGAAATCGTTCTTCAGCGATTCCGCAGTGTGCAAAAACAGTCGGGGGGTTTCCTAAACCGCATGACATAGTTCGTACAGCCTGGACCTTAAAATGGAGAATTCGATATTTTCATCATCCAGAGGAACGCCGCTTTTATGGAGAACAATATCATTAAACGACCCCATTCCCCCGTAGGATGAAAGTATCACTCCTGAAACAAAGGACGGCTCGATCGCAATTTCGATCTGGAGTTTTTTGAAATTGTCAGCCCAATCATGCATTTCACCGAGACGAAGAAGTTCCTCTATCCTCAGAAGAACTGCCTGAATACTTTGAATATCTTTCATTTCAAAGAAGCCGGATTTTCCCGACACGAAGGATTTGGAAACTGAATCATATCCCCGACCCGCCCTCTTCGAGCGCGTTGCCGGGGACGTTGAAAATCTTGATCTGGCGCGGTTTGAACCAGACGGTTTGACCACGGGAGAGCGAGAGCGCGTTCGCGCGTTCGCGCGTGAGTTCCGCTTCGATGAGTTCGGTTTCGTGCACAAGCTCGACGCGGACGATCGGCCCGATCGTGTGAACGTCTTTGACGGTCGATTCGAACGCGCCTTCGACGACGGACGCTTCGATTTCGATGTCGTGCGGTCGAACGAAGGCGACGGGGTTCGTCTCCGCGTTTTCCGCGCCGTTTTCGGCTTCGTCGAGCGTCTCGTTGGCGACGCTGGCCCAGCGCCCCTGAACGCGGTCGCGGAAGACGTTCACGTTGCCAAGAAACTGGTAAACGAAGGGAGACGCGGGGTTGGAGTAGACCTCGTCGGGCGTTCCGATCTGCTCGATGCGCCCGCGGTTCATGACGACGACGCGGTCGGCGACTTCGAGCGCTTCTTCCTGGTCGTGCGTGACGAAAACGCTGGAGATATGGACTTCGTCGTGCAGGCGGCGTAGCCAGCGGCGCAATTCCTTGCGTACCTTGGTGTCGAGCGCGCCGAAGGGTTCGTCGAGCAGGAGAACTTTGGGTTCGACGGCAAGCGCGCGCGCGAGCGCGATCCGCTGGCGCTGACCGCCCGAGAGCTGCGACGGATAGCGGTCTGCGAGCCATTCGAGCTGTATGAGTTTCAGGAGGTCGAAAACGCGACGGCGGATTTCCGCGTCGGTCGGACGTTCTTTACGCGGCTTGACGCGCAGGCCGAAGGCGACGTTTTCGAAGACCGACATGTGGCGAAAGAGCGCGTAATGCTGGAAGACGAAGCCGACCCGGCGCTCGCGGGCGTGCAGGCGCGTCGCGTCCTCGCCCGCGAAGCGGATCTTGCCGGCGTCGGGCGTTTCCATCCCGGCGATGATGCGCAACAGCGTCGTTTTTCCGCAGCCCGAAGGCCCCAGGAGCGCGACGAGTTCGCCGGTCGGTATCTTCAGGTCGATACCGTCGAGCGCCGTGAAATTTCCGAAACGTTTTCCTACATTGCTGATTTCTATCATGAATGTTTATCCAAAAAGCGCGCGCCGCGCCGACGGGCGGTAAGGCGAAATCGACACGGTCACGGGCGGCTCGGGAACGAAATTCCCCCTTCGGGCAAAAATCCGGCGTCCAACGCCTCATTTTCGCGCCGCATCCGCCATTCGACAAGCATTTTGGCCGCCAGCGTCACGAGTGCGAGCAGTGCAAGGATCGACGCCGAAGCGAACGCGGCGACCGCGTTGTATTCGTTGTAGAGTATCTCGACGTGGAGCGGCAGCGTATTGGTCTCGCCGCGAATGTGACCGGAGACGACCGAGACCGCGCCGAATTCGCCCATCGCGCGCGCGTTGGCGAGGATCACGCCGTAGAGAAGCCCCCAGCGGATTTTCGGCAGCGTCACGCGGAAAAACATCTGGACGCCGGAGGCGCCGAGCGAGATCGCGGCTTCCTCGTCGTCGGCTCCCTGCGAGAGCATCAGCGGTATGAGTTCGCGCGCAATGAAGGGGAAAGTGATGAACAGGGTCACGAGGATCATCCCCGGCAAGGCAAAAACGACCTTGATTCCGCGCGCTTCGAGCCAAGGCCCCAGGAGGCCCTGCATCCCGAAAATCAACAGGAAAACCAGGCCGACGACGACGGGCGAGACGGCGAAAGGCAGGTCGATCAGCGTGACGAGCAGCCCTTTGCCGCGAAAGTCGAACTTGGCGATCGCCCACGACGCGGCGACGCCGAGGACGACGTTGACGGGCAGGACGACGAAGGCGATGATGATCGTCAGCTTGATCGCGTGGAGCGTTTCCCTGTCGCCCAAGGCGTCGGCGTAGGCGTTCCATCCGCTCCGAAACGCTTCGACGAATACGGCGACGAGCGGGACGAACAGGAAAAAAAACAGGAAGCCGAGACCCAGAAAGAGAAGGAGCGCGCGCAACCAGCGCGGTTCGGCGTTCGCTTTTTCGATCGCTCCGTTCATGCGTCCGCCTCGCCGTTCCCGCCGTGCCGGTCGGCGGCCCACCATTGCAGCGTATTGACGCAGAGCAGGAGCGCAAACGAGATCATCAGCATGACGAGCGCGAGCGCGGTCGCACCCGGAATGTCGTATTGTTCGAGTTTGGAGAGGATCAGGAGCGGCGTGATTTCGGAAACCATCGGGAGATTTCCGGCGATGAAAATGACCGAGCCGTATTCACCGATCGCGCGCGAAAACGAGAGCGTGAAGCCCGTCAGCAAGGCCGGGAGAAGCCCCGGAAACAGCACGCGCACGAAGGTCTGGAAGCGCGATGCGCCGAGCGACGCCGCCGCTTCTTCGATTTCGGGTTCGATGTCTTCGATGACGGGCTGCAAGGTTCGCACGACGAAGGGCAGGCTGATGAAGGTCAGCGCGACGACGATTCCGACCGGGGTGAAGGCCACACGGATTCCGAAGATGTTTTCGAGCGGGCGACCGATCCAGCCGGTGTTCGCGGTGAGCGTCGCGAGCGTGATTCCGGCGACCGCCGTCGGCAGCGCGAAAGGCAGATCGACAAGGACGTCGACAAAGCGCTTTCCCGGAAAAGGGGTGCGCACGAGTATCCACGCGACGATCAGGCCGAAAAAAGCGTTGATCAGCGCCGCGAGGAAGGAGGCGCCGAAAGTCACGCGGTACGACGCGACCGCCTGCGCGCTCGTCGCAATCCGCCAGAATTGGTCGAGGCCGAGTGAAGCCGACCGAAAAAGAAGGCCGGAAAGCGGCAGCAGGATCAGGATCGACAAGTAGGTCAGCGTCAACCCGAGCGAAACGCCGAAGCCCGGAAGCACGCTTCGCGTCGTCGGACGGAGTTTTTGAGTTCTTAAAATTTTGTAAATCCCGAAAAATTGCCGAAGCGCAGATGCGCGGCGCGCATCAGGAGACAGGAATCAGGAGACAGGAGACAGAAAAGTTAGCGGCGGCTTCGCCGCCGCGAAAAGGCGATAAAAAACCGATCGGGTGATTAAAGATTCTTCTCCGGCCGAAGGCCGCATGAATTCTCTGTCTCCCGTCCTCTGTCTCCTGTCTCCTGTCTCCTGATCACATGATCACTTGATCTGATAAATCCTGTCAAAACTGCCGCCGTCCCCGAAATGCGCCGGCGTGGCCTTGCTCCACCCACCGAAAACCTCGTCGACGCTATAGGTCTTGATCGGCGGGAACTGCGCTTCGTACTTCTTGAGGACTGCGGGGTTGCGCGGACGCAGGTAGTTTTGCGCCATGACTTCCTGCCCTTCGGGCGACCACAGATAGTTGAGATAGGCTTCGGCGAGTTTGCGCGTTCCTTTTTTGTCGACGACCTTCTCGACGATCGCCACGGGAAATTCCGCCTGGATCGAAAGCGACGGATAGACGATGTCGAATTCGCCTTTGCCGAACTCTTTGGCGATCAACTCGGCTTCGCTTTCAAACGAGATCAGGACGTCGCCCTGTTTGCGCTGCATGAAGCTCGTCGTCGCGTCCCGACCGCCCGCGGCAAAAAGCGGGGTGTTTTTCAGGAGTTTTCCGACAAACTCCTGCGCCGTCCGGTCGTTCCCGCCGGGTTGCTTGAGCGCGTAGATCCACGCCGCGAGGTAGGAATAACGCCCGTTCCCCGTATTTTTCGGATGCGGCAAAATGATCTGCACGCCGGGTTGGACGAGGTCGTTCCAGTCTTTCAAGGCTTTCGGATTACCCTTCCTGACGATGAAAACCATCGTCGACGTATAGGGCGACGCGTTGTCGGGGAACTTCTTCGCGTAATCGGACGCGACGAGCCCCTTTTCGGCGAGGAAATTGACATCGGACGCCTGATTCATCGTCACGACGTCGGCTTCGAGCCCGTCGGCGACCGAGCGCACCTGTTTGCTCGACCCGCCGTGCGACTGCCTGACTTCGACCGTCTCCCCCGTCTTCTCCTTCCAATGCTTTTCGAATTGCGGGTTGAAGTCCTTGTACAGGTCGCGCGCGACGTCGTACGAAACGTTCAGCAGACCGGGAGCCGCCCAAACCGGCGCGGCGACCAGCATGGACGCCAAAATGACAAAAACTTTCCAGACTTCCCGGCAGGTTTGCGACATTCGTATCTCCTTCTAAATGTGTCAGAATAGTGTGCTCGTAGCACGCTTTTCGGCCACTATAGCGTAGAAGCCTCGGCGCCCTAAATCTCATTTTTTGATTTATTTATGCCTTTTTTGAATAAGCCGTTTCGGCGCCCTTGGCTTCGTCGCTCCCCTCTCCGCGCCCTTGGCCGCGCGTCCCGTCCCGTCGCCCGATGAGCGCGGCGATCCCCGAAGCCTTCCACGGACGCCGCTACAACGCCTACAACGACTGGGCAAAAAAACACTACGGCGGACGCCTCCAGAAAATCTCGGTCGACGCCGGATTCACCTGCCCCAACCGCGACGGCTCGCTCGGCTTCGGCGGGTGCAGTTTCTGCAACAACGAGGGTTTTTCGCCGAGCTATCTGCGCGAGCAACGCGACATCGTCGAACAGATCGATACCGGCGTCGAATTCGCCCGCCGCCGCTACCCGCGCTCAAAAGCCTTTCTCGCGTACTTCCAGAGCTATTCCAATACTTACGCCGCGATCGAAAAACTTGAAAAGGTTTACGGCGCCGCGATCGATCACCCCGATATCGCGGGACTCGTCGTCGGGACGCGCCCCGACTGCCTCCCCGACGAAACGCTCGACTACCTGGCCGATCTTTCAAAGCGCGTCTTCGTCGAACTCGAGATCGGGATCGAATCCTGCGACGACGCCGTCCTCAAGGAGTGCCTGCGCGGCCACGATTTTTCCTGCACGCGCGACGCCTTCGCGCGCGCGGCGCAACGCGGCCTCTTCCTGACGGGGCATTTGCTGATCGGCCTGCCGCTCGAAACGCGCGAAAGCCTGATGCGCGGCGCCGAAGCGCTCGCCGCGCTCCCGATCGACGCACTCAAATTCCACCAGTTGCAGATCATGCGCGATACGCGCCTTGCGGAACGCTACTTAGCCTGCCCCGAAAACTTCTCCCTGCCCGACGTAAACAGCTATTTCGACAGCGTCATCGACGTCGTCGAACGCCTTCCGCCGAGCATAAAAATCCAGCGCCTCGGCAGCGAAGTTCCGCCGCGCGTCCTCGTCTCGCCCGACTGGGGAATGCGCCTCGACAAATTCGCCCCCCTGTTCGAAGAACGCCTGCGCGCGCGCGACGCGTGGCAGGGGCGGTGTTTTCAAGCGGAGGCGCTATATTGGGCTGAGCGGAGCGAAGCCCAACGTTTCCGGGGCGGGTTGGTTCAGGAGACAGGGAACAGGAAACAGGAAACAGAAAAATATGCGGCGGCTTCGCCGCCGGAGAAAGATCGTTGAACCACCGATCGGTTTTCATCTGTCTCCCGTCTCCTGTCTCCCGTCTCCTGTCTGGAGAACGAATACGGTCCGGCGAAACTCGTCCGGGTCGCGATCTGGCAGACGTGCGTGTTGAGAACGCCCCGCTTCCAGTGATGCAGAAGGTAGCCCGGCGTCTCCAGGCGGAATGCGTCGCCGCCTTTTTCGCCGAGGTCGAGTTCCATCTGCATCGAGACGGCGGGCGCCGTCACGACCGAAACCCCCATCCACTGGCTCAGGATGGGCCGATGGATATGGCCGCAGCAAAGACGCGCCGGCGGATTTTTACGGAGGATCGCGGCGAGCGCGTCCGCGTTTTCCAAGGGCAAGTCCATGACCGGCAGCCCCGTGGCGAAGGGCGGATGGTGCATGAACAGCAGCGTCGGCGTACGCGGTCTTTTCGCCAGGGTTTTATCGAGCCAGCGCATCACCGCCGGGGGGCAATGACCGTCGTGCGAACCCGGATTCGTCGTGTCGACCATGACGAGGCGCACGGGGCCGTCCTCGACGGTGTAGCACAGGTGCGGCGCAACGTCCCGGTCGGCCGGACACCATTCCGCCAAGATGTCGCGCATCGGGTCGCGCCGGTCGTGATTGCCGGGAATCGCGTAAATCGGCCACGCGAGCGGCGACAAGGATTCGCGCAGAATGCGATAAGCGTTTTCGTCGCCGTCATCGGCAAGGTCTCCGGTGAGCACAAGCGCGTCGGGCGCCGCTTCCAGCTTTTTCAAATGAGCGACCGCTTCTTCCAGGCAGCGGCGGGTATCGACGACGCCGAACGACACGCTGCCGTCGCCACGCACGTGAAAATCCGAAAGCTGAAGAACGATCACCCCGACTCTCCGAAGAGCAGAAGCGATTCCGGCATGAGTTTGACGCCGATTTCCCTGCCGGGAGGAATCGTCTCCCCCGGAGGAAGTTCCATCTTGATGAGCGTCTCTTCGGCAATCCACACGACGAGTCGCGTCTTTTCGCCCAGGAAATGCGCGCTGACCACCGTCCCGCGCATCCTGCCGGGCACGAGAGGCGCCGCCTGCGCCTGCTTGGGGCGAAAAAACACGCTCACCTTGCCCCGCGGGGGGAGCGAGGAGACTGAAGAGATTCCCGCTCCCGGCTTTCTCCCGGAGAGGCTTGCAACCGGAATGACCGCTCCGCCGGGCAGACGCAGCGCGTCCTCCTCCAGAATTCCCTCCAGCCGGTTCGAGCCGCCGACAAAGCCCGCGACGAAGGCGGTCGCCGGTTCGTGGTAGATTTTCCGCGGACTGCCTATCTGCTCGATGCGGTCGTCCTTCATGACGACGATGAGGTCGCCCACGCTCATCGCCTCGTCCTGGTCGTGCGTGACGAGAACCGTCGTGATGCCGAGCGAAGTCAGAAAGCGATCGAGTTCTTCGCGCACACCGACCCGCAGAATGGCGTCGAGAGACGCGAGCGGTTCGTCGAGGAGGAGGACTCCAGGCTTGACGGCGAGCGCCCGCGCAAGCGCGACGCGCTGCCGCTGGCCTCCGGAAAGCTCGCCGACTCCACGCTCCGAAAGATGCCGCATGCGTACCATTTCGAGCATATCGTCCACGGTCTTCGCCGTCTCGCCTGGCGGAGTCCCGCGCACCCGCAGGCCGTAGGCGACGTTTTCCGCCACGCTCATGTGCGGAAACAGCGCGTATTGCTGGAACATCATTCCGACCCGTCGCTTTTCCACGGGAACCCGGGTGACGTCTTTTCCGCCAAGAAGCACTTTCCCGCCGGGGTCGGGGCTTTCCAGCCCCGCGATGAGCCGCAGCGTCGTGGTTTTTCCGCAGCCCGAAGGTCCCAGGAGCACGACTTTGCGCCCTTTTGGCATGTGCAGGGAAAAGGAATGCAGAACCCGGGTGCGCCCAAAGGTCTTGGAGCAGTTTTCCAGGGTGATCGACACGAGGTCGGACGCCGGTTCGCGATACTTCATCACGACGGGGGGATGCGCCGCGAGCGTATCCGGCGCCTCGACGCGATGCGTCATCCGGGCCATGAGGGAGGGAATTTTTCGCATCAGCGTCAGCACCGGTACGATGAGCAGCAGGAAGATCAAGGTGTAGGCGGAGCCGATTTCGATACGCATCGAAGCGTAAGTATCCGCAAGGCCCACCGGGAGGGTACGGGTAAAAGGCGTCTGGAGCATCCAGGAGAGGTTGAATTCTCCGATCGAGAGGGTGAACACCTGCAAGGCCCCGGAAAGAATCCCGGGACCCGCGATGGGCACCACAATCCGCCGGAAGCGCCCGAAGGCGTCCGCGCCGAGCGTTGCGGCGGCTTCTTCGTACAAAGGGAGCGGCACCACCCGCAAGACGGCGGCAACCGAGCGCACCATGAAAGGCAGGCAAAAAATGCAATGCCCCGCCAGCAGAAAAAGCCAACTGTGCCGGAACCACGTCAGTCCTCCCCAGGTCAGCAGGATGCCGAGTCCGATGGCGATTCCCGGAACCGAGAGCGGCAGCACGAGGGATTCTTCGATGAACGAAGCCCAGCGCGCTTTCCCGGCCTTGACCAGGGCATACGCGAAAGGAAGGCCGACGAGGACGCAGACGACCAAGGTCGCCAGAGCCAGGTAAAAACTGCGAAAGATCGTATCGCCGTAAGTGGCAAGCACCTTGTGCAGCCACTTCAGCGTAAAGCCTGAACTCAAGCCGCGAAACGCGTCGACGGTCAGCGCCGTCAGCGCGGTCTGGACGACGGGCGCCAACAGAAAGCAGGAACAGACGAGGGTAAAACCCAGTTGTCCCCAGAAAAAAGCTCCTTTTTTCATGCTCCGCTCACGACACCTGGAAGCCGGGCAAAAACTTGGCGAGAAAAAGGATCAGCCACGTGACGCAACCGAGCACCACGGAGAGCATCGCGGCCGTCGCGAAGTTGGCGAACAGGGTAAATTCGGTATAAATGACGATGGGCAGCACGTTGATTTCCGTCGCCAGCGTAAAGGCCGTGCCGAAAGCCCCGATCGACGTTGCAAAGCAGATCGCGCCGGTCGAAACCAGCGCCGGAACGAGCGCCGGGAGCGTCACGTCCACAAAGCTGCGGAAAGGGGAGGCGCCAAGCGTGCGGGCGGCCTCTTCCCGCGCCGTCTCCAACTTGCTCACGGCCGCCATGACCGTCGTCACGACGCGCGGGATCGAGAAGTAGAGATAGCCCACAAAGAGGCCGGCGACGGAATACGCAAAAACGAGGCGCGAACCGAAGATCGCCTTGGCGGCAAGCCCGACGATCCCCTGGCGTCCCGCCAGCAGGATGACCATGAAGCCCACGACGACGCCGGGAAAGGAAAGCGGGAGGACCAGCATCCCGACCAGGAAATCGCGTCCGGGGAAAGCGTTGCGTTCGAGAAAAATCGCCGCCGTGCCGCCGATGACCAGCGCCGCGAAGCTGACGGCCAGCGAAAGGAGCACGGTGGCGACGAGACTCGACCAATACCTGGGGTTGGAAAGCGCCTGCGTGTAAATCGCCCAGCCCGCCGGCGTATCGAGCGACCGAGGGACCAAGAGAGCCACGGGCAGCACGAAGAAAGCGACGAATACGCTCAAGGCGGGAACGAGGAAACAGACGAGCAGGAGTTTTTTTCGCATGGAACTTCCCTGCGGCGAGCGGAGCTTCCGGCGGCGCTCGCCCGATGTGTTTTATTTCAGCACTTCCTTGAGATACTTCGCGCCGAAAGCCTGTTGCACCTCGGCCATTCTGACGTAATTCACCGAACCCGCCCTCGCGTATTCGCGCTCGGGCAGGAAGAGCCTAGCGATTTCGGGAGTCATGACTCCGGGCACGACGGGACGCAGGAAGTTTTCAGCCCACAGGCGCTGTCCCTTGACCCCCAGAACGAAATCGATGACCTCCTTGCCGGCCTTGGCGTGGGGAGCGCCCTTCACGAAGCTCATGACGTAGGGCACCACGATCGTGCCTTCGGCGGGGATGACGAATTCGACCTTGGCCTTGTCCGTGTGTTTCGCCCGGTAGGCGTTGAAGTCATAGTCCAGAAGGATGGGGATTTCGCCCGACAGGACGCGCGCGTACGCCGTTTGCTTGGGGACGATGGGGGCGTTCTTCTGAAGTTCCTTGAAGTACGCGATACCGGGGGCAAAATTGTCCAGCGTGCCGCCGAAGGCGTGGTTCGCCGCCACGGCGCCGACGTATCCCACGAAGGCCGACGTGGGGTCGAGGAAACCGACCATCCCCTTGTACTTCGGGTCGAGCAAGTCCTTCCACGACCGGGGGATGGGTTTACCCTCCAGAGCATCGACGTTGACCATGAAGCCCAGGGTACCCGAATGGATGGAAACCCAGTATCCGTCGGGGTCCTTCAAACCCTCGGGCACGGCCTCCCAGCCTTTCGGCTTGTACGCCTCGAGCACTCCGGCTTTTCGGGCGTTGATCGCGAAGGAAACCCCCAGATAGCTCACGTCCGCGACAGGGTTGTTTTTTTCGGCGATGAGTTGGGAGACGGATTGACCGGAATTCTTGTTGTCCAGGGGGACGACGATGCCGGTTTCGTCCTTGATGAGTTGGAGTTGGGCGCCCCAACCCGCCCATTCGGGCGGACAGTTGTAGCAGATGGCGGTTTCGGCGGCGGGCGCGCTTGCCGCGGCCAGGGAAAGGGAAAGAAGTGCGGCGGCGAATATTTTTGACCTCATGGCATGCCTTTCGTGAAAATCGTTGGGAAAAGCGGTGTGTTCTCGATACGGCGCCGTCGTCGACGCCGTACCTTTGGGGAGTCTGGGGGCCTCGTGTAAATTTTGAAATCGTCATTTCGTTAAATTCGTATAAAACGCCGTTTTTCGGAATCCGCCCGTTGCGGTCTCGCGGGAGGG
Source organism: Accumulibacter sp. (assembly GCA_031264825.1). Classification (GTDB taxonomy): domain Bacteria; phylum Pseudomonadota; class Gammaproteobacteria; order Burkholderiales; family Rhodocyclaceae; genus Propionivibrio. The sequence goes on from JAISDL010000092.1 coordinate 11,597, forward strand.
TGTGATGAAGGCGGCAGTATAGGTTGGTCTGAACGAAGTGAGAGCCACAACGTTCCACAAGCGCATGAATGACGGAATAGGGGATCAGATGAAAACCGACCGGGTTTTTGTTGGGATCGAAGGCGGCGAAGCCGCCGCTGACTGATCTGATTCCTGATACCTGATACCTGATTTCTGTCCTCTGTCTTCTGCCCTCCGATTCAGAGCAGGCTTTGTGCGCATGTGCTAAAATGAATCCATACAGTCGAACACTGCCCCGCAGCGTCGGCGCGATCGTTCATCCCGTTTTCAACTACGAAGGCGCAGACCTTGCCAAGGCACGTCAAAGCGAAGTCGACAAGGATCGGGCGGTTCGGAAGTGGAAGGATGAAGAGATGAAAAGATGCAAAGCCAGGAAGCCAGCTCCCGCCCGCGTTCTTCAACGCACATAATCGAGGTATTTGTCCGGACATGCTTACACACATTTTGCTGGTTGAAGACGATCTGCGTCTTGTCGAGTTGACCGCGGAATATTTGCGCAAAAACGGCTTCAAGGTGACGACCGAAACGCGCGGCGACGCCGCCGAGAACCGGATACTCGCCGAAAATCCCGACCTCGTCGTCCTCGACGTCATGCTCCCCGGAAAGGACGGTTTTGAAATCTGCCGTTCCATTCGTCCGAAATACAAGGGGGTCATCCTCATGTTCACCGCGCGCGACGAGGACCTCGACCAGATTCTCGGGCTCGAACTCGGCGCGGACGATTACATCGCCAAGCCCGCGCAGCCGCGCTTGCTGCTCGCGCGCATCAAGGCCCTGTTGCGTCGTTTCACGCCGGCCGAGGGCGTCCCGCCGTCGTCCGACGGGGCCAACGAGCTTTCTTTCGGCAGTTTCTCGATCAGCCAGTCTACGCGGAACGCCTACCTCGGGGACACGCAGATCGACCTCACGACCGCCGAATTCGACCTGCTCTGGCTGCTCGCGCTCAACGCCGGGAGCATCCTGTCGCGCGACGACCTTTTGCAGGAGCTTCGCGGGATCGGCTTCGACGGGATCGACCGTTCGATCGACGCGCGCATTTCGCGCCTGCGGCGCAAACTCGGCGACGACCCGGAAAATCCGACGCGCATAAAGACCGTGCGCGGCAAGGGTTATTTGTTCAGCAAGCATGACTGGTAACGCAAGCCGCCGCGGTCTGTTCAACTTTTTCAGCCGTTACGAACACGCTTCGTGGCGGGGGCGTTACCGTTTTTCGCATCTTTTTCTCAATTTTTATTTTTTGGTGATGGGAGCGTTCATCGCCATCGTTTTCGCCGTCGACGTCGTCATATCGATCGCCGTCAAGGGTTTTGCCGACGACTACACGCGGCGATTCATGCGCGGGACGATCTTTCTGATCGAAGAAGACCTTTCCCGCAGACCGCCTTCCCGCTGGACCGGGGCCGTCGCGGAACTCGACAAGAAATTCGCCTACAACTTGAGCATCGTCGACCGCTGGACCTTGAACCTTCCGCCCGACCAGGCGGAGCGGCTCGATTCCGGCAACCTCGCGGTCGCCGCCGACGGCGAGACGCTTTACCATCGCCTGAAGGAGACGTCGAAAATTCTCGTCGTCGGCCCCTTGTCGGCGTCGAGTCCCGACGCCAAGTGGTCGCGCGGGATCATGTCGCCCGAATTGCGCGTCCGCCTGCTGACTTTGGGCTTGATCAGCCTTTTTCTCGCCGTCGCCGTCTGGTTCTGGATACGCCCGATCGGGCGCGATCTCGAAGCCCTGCGGCAGACCGCGCGCAACCTGGGCGAAGGGCACCTCGAATCGCGCGCGCCCGAAGCGCTTTCGAGCACTTTCGCGCTGCTCACCGAGACGATCAACGGCATGGCGGAACGCATTCAGCATCTGATCGCGACGCGAAAGGCGCTTTCGAACTCGATCTCGCACGAACTCCGCACGCCCTTGGCGAGGATGCGCTTCGCGCTCGAAATGCTCCCCGAAGCCGACGACGCGGAGCGGCAGCGCCTGCTCCGCATGATCGACGCGGACCTCGACGAACTCGACAAGCTCGTCGATTCCAGCCTCGTCTACGCGCGTTACGAGCGCAAGCAGTTCGAGTTGAACTTGAGCACCGTGCCGATCGCGCCGTGGCTCGAAGAGAAAACGGACGCCGTCCGCATCCTCTGCCATACGCTCGCGCTCTCCGTCGACACCCGCGCGCTTCCCGAAGGCCAGGACGCCGACATCGACGCGTGGAGCATGTCGTACGCCTTGACGAACCTCCTGCGGAACGCGATCAAATACGCGACGAGCCGGATACTCGTCAGCGCGGAAGCCGAGAACGGCGTGATCCGCATTTACGTCGACGACGACGGCGCCGGGATTCCTCCCGAGGATCGCGCGTTGATTTTCCACCCCTTCACGCGCCTCGACCGGTCGCGCGACCGCGCGACCGGCGGTTACGGGCTGGGGCTCGCGATCACGCGCCAGGTCTTGAAGCTGCACCACGGTTCGGCGAGCGCGTCGGATTCGCCGATCCTCGGCGGCGCGCGCTTCACGCTCGAATGGCCGATCCGCCGCTCGACGCGATCAGGGAACAGGGATCGGGAAACAGAGGACCGGAGGCAGGGGGACAGGAGACAGAGGACAGGAGACAGGTAACGGTCAGGAATCAGAAGACAGGAAACTGGAGACAGAGAAGTTAGCTACGGCTTCGCCGCCGAAGAAAAAGCAACAAAACTCCGATCGGTTTTCATCTGTCTCCCGTCTCCTGTCTCCTGTCACCTGATTCGCCGTAGCTCGTCCCACCGCGTCGTGTAGCACGGCGAGAGGCGGTCGCGGCGCGTGTGCCACTTCGTCCCGACGAGTTCCGCGGCGCTTTTCACGGCATCGCCGCCGTAACGCACATTGATCGAGTCGATCGTCCGCATCAGCGCGCGCGAGCGCGCCGAGTCGCCGGGGTTGAAGAAGTCTCCCGTATGCGTGCTTGCGTTGGAAAGTTCAAGGAGGACGACACCGGCCTTTTTGTACTTCATGCCGGGGAGGAAAATCCTCTCGGCGAGCCGGACGGCCGCGGCACTCAAGACGAGCGTGTCGGACGTCGGCGCTACGAGCGACGAAATGTCCCACCCGAAGTGCCGTTCCGCCTTGAAGCGGCTCGTCTGGATCGTGACGCCGACGCAGGAGGCGAGCGCGTCCTGCTGCCGGAGCGCGGCGGCGGCGCTGTGCGCGTGCCGGGTCACGGCCGCCTTGATCTCGTCGAGGTCCGAGACCTCTTCGGCGAAGGAACGGCTCCGCAGGATCTGCCGCTGCGCCGGGGCGATTTCCTCGAACTCGAGGCAGGGAATCCCGTGCAGTTCATGGACGATGCGCTCGACGGTCACGCCGAAACGGCGGCGCATCGACGCGGGGTCGGCCTCGTGGAGGTCGAAAACCGTCCGAATGCGCTGTTCGAGAAGTTTTTCGCCGAGTTTGCGCCCGATCCCCCAGAGTTCGGAAACGCGAAAACTCCGCATCCATTGCAGGCGTTCGTCCTGCGAGAGGTCGCCCCAGTTGCAGACGCCGGAAAAGCGCGGATTCTTTTTGGCCAAGTGGTTGCAGAATTTGGCGAGCGTCTTGCTCGGCGCGACGCCGACGCACGCCGGAACGCCGATCCATTGCAGGATGCGGCGGCGGATTTTCATACTGAGCGCCGATGCGTCGGCGATTCCGGAGAGGTCGGCGAAGGCTTCGTCGATCGAATACACTTCGAGCGCGGGCGCGAGCGACGCGATGCACGCCATCATCCGCGCCGAAAGGTCGGCGTAGAGTTCGTAGTTGCAACTGAACACGGCGACGCCGTGGCGCTTGGCGAGTCCCGCGACCTTGAAAAACGGCGCGCCCATCGGGATTCCGGCTTCTTTGGCCTCCGCGCTGCGCGCGATGACGCAACCGTCGTTGTTCGAGAGGACGACGACGGGACGGCGCCACAGGTCGGGACGGAAAACGCGCTCGCACGACGCGAAAAACGAATTGCCGTCGATCAGCGCGAACATTTGCGGAGGATCCAGCGGACGACGCCGACGACGCAGTCGTCCTCGCGCTTCGGATGGATCACCGGATACTCCGGGTTGCCCGAATGCAGTTCGAACGACGCGGCGGTCTTGACGAAGCGCTTGAGCGTGAAGTCGCCTTCGATCGCGGCGACGACGATCGAACCCGACCGCGGTTCGACCGAACGGTCGACGACGACCATGTCGCCGTCGTTGATCCCCTCGCCGACCATCGAGTCGCCCGAAACGATCAGGAAGAAGGTAGCCGCCGGGTTTCGGACGAGATGTTCGTTGAGGTCGAGCCGGTGGCCGCCGCCGGTGGCCGGCGACGGAAAGCCCGCGCGGATTTTTTCGTCGATGAGCGGCGCCGTTTGCGCTGGGGGCTGCTCTTCCGGCCTGAAAACTCCGGGGGTTTCCGCGGCGGCTTCGCGCACCGCAGCCTTCGCTTCGGAAGCACGTACCTTGGCGGGTTTCGGCGTTTTCTTCGGAGTGTCCATCTCAATCGCGCTTTGAAAAGGAATCAGGCGGGAGAATCCTGCCTTGGTGGCGGATTCAGCAAGCGAACGTCGCATTGAGGATAGGGCATTTCGACGCCGTTTTCGCCGAAGGCATCCAGAATGTCGAGCGCGATGTCCGAGCGCACGCCGGCGGTTCCGGCCTCGGGGTCGGCGACCCAGAAGCCGAGTTCCAGATTGATCCCGCTCTCGGCGAATTCGGTCAGCGTCACGCCCGGAGCGGGGTCGGACAGCACGCGGCGCTGCCGTCGCGCGGCTTCTATCATCAGGCGCATCGCCTTTTTCACGTCGGAATCGTACGCGACCTGCACGGCGATCGAAGCGCGCATTTTGGTGTCCGAAAACGTGAAGTTCCGCACGATGTTGCCGACGAGGTTTTCGTTCGGGATCAGAATGTCGGCGCCCGTGCCCGTGCGCAGCACCGTGTAGCGCATCGTGATCTGCGTGACGACGCCCGTCGTCGACGCGTCGATCGCGACGATGTTCCCGATGCGGATCGAGCGGTCGAGCAGGATGATGAAGCCGCTCACGTAGTTGCTCGCGATTTTCTGGAGACCGAAGCCCAGCCCGACCGCGAACGCGCCGCCGAAGACCGAGAGCATCGTCACGTCGATTCCGACGAGCGAAAGGCTGAAAAGCAGCGCAAGGACGAGGAGCAGGGACTTTGAAAGCCGGACGAGCAGTTCGCGTACGCTCCGGTCGATCCGCCGCGCCTTGGATAGCCGATCCTCGATCAGGCTGCCGAACCACAGGGCGATCAGCAGCGTGAGGGAGACCGTGACGGCGCCGCGCATCAACTGCCAGACGTTCAGGCGCTGCGCGCCGACCATGAACGAGATCTGTTCGAGAAAATCGATCATCGGGTCCGCGAAGCCCGTGATACGGAGGATGCAGATTCCCCAGATCACCAGGGAAATCAGGCGCTCGGAACTCCTCAGAACGCCGCTGTGCGGGAAAACGCAACGGAGCACGTAGACGATCGCGCGGACGAGCGCCCAGAAAAAAATCAAGGGCATCGCAAGCGCAAGGAGGCTCAGGTGTTCGATGCCGGAAACGGAAAGAATCGTCTGCAACAGGAATACGAAGCACGCCGCCAGCGTCGGGAAGATCAGGCGCGCGACACCGCCTGTGCCGATCTGGTGCAAAACGCCGTGCTCGGTATCCGGGTCGGCCCTCCACTTTTTGATCCCCGCGGAAAGGCGCCACGCGAGGCACAAGACGCAGGCGAGCAGCAGCGCGACCCAGCAGGACTCTGGGTGAGCCAAATCGCTCCACAAAGCTTTGAGCATGGAAAAAATATGCTTTTCGTTCATTTACGCTCCATTACCGCGGCAAAAAAGCCGTCGACGCCGTGCGAAAGGGGCGAAAGACGCAAGAAGGCGTCGTCACCGCCGTCGTCGCCGCGCTCGAAGGGCTTGCCGCCGATGTATCCGTTCAGGATGTCAGATGCGGGCACAAGTGTAAAGTCCGCGTGGTTTTCGAGAAAACCGCGCGCGATCGCGTCGTTTTCCTCGTCGAGCACGCTGCACGTCGCATAGACGAGCCGCCCGCCGGGACGGACGAGCGACGCGGCCGATTCGAGAATCTCCGCCTGCGCGGCGCAGAGCGCGGCGACGCTCTCCGGCGTGCGACGCCACTTCAGACCCGGGTTCCGGCGAAAGGTTCCCGTCCCCGAACACGGCGCGTCGACGAAGACGCGGTCGATCTTTCCGTCGAAGCGCCGGATGCGCGCGTCGTTCGCCGACGCGACGCGGATCGGATGTACGTTCGAGAGACCGGAACGCGCGAGGCGCGGGAGGATCCGATCCAGACGCTTCCCGGAAACGTCAAACGCATAAATCCGCCCCGTCGATCGCATCATCGCGCCGAAGAGGAGCGTTTTTCCGCCCGCGCCCGCGCAAAAATCGACGATCGTCTCGCCGCGCTTCGGGCGCAGCAGAAAACCGATCAACTGGCTACCTTCGTCCTGGACTTCAAAACTCCCGTCGAGAAAGAGCGGATGGCGCGTGAGCGAGGGCTTTCCCGTGACCCGGACGCCGAGCGGCGAAAACGGGCACGCCGACGCCGTATGGCCCTCGGCGCAAAGCCGCGCGACGATTTCGGCACGCTTTGCCTTTCGCGGATCGACGCGCAGGTCGAGCGGCGCCGGGTGCTTGAAGCTCTCCGCGAGGCGCGCCGCGTTCTCCTCGCCGAGCCGCGTTACAAGGCGGTCGTAAATCCAGTCCGGGAGGTCGAGACGAACGGCGGAGGG